>JAZOVZ010000102.1:0-36782 GCA_045658965.1 Eubacteriales bacterium | reverse complement strand
CGTCACCCCGAGTGTCATCCTGAGCGGAGCAAAAAACAATCTGTCATTCTCGAGCGCAGCGAAGAATCTCGATTGTTTTTTGCGTAGTCGAAGTTTTGGTGAGGGAGCGACATTTTGTCGCGAGCCGATCCAAAACCGACGAGGAAGTGCGTTTGCGCACGACCGAGGAAGGGATCTCCAAACGGTTTCTGAAATGCTGCCTGCTTCAATTAGCATTTGAAAGCAAGCGGTATGGGATACGAAAAAATGTAACCATGGCTAAGCAGACATTGAGTAGACCCATCGGAGATCCCGCTGCGTGCTTTTGCTCTATTCCGCATCCTGCTGCGCGACGGATACTACATTCCGCAAAAGTTCGACTTCGTCAATTCACCGCAACGCGGTGAATTTCCTGCGCATCAGGATGACACTCGGGGGTCACGCATTCCGATACAATTCAAATAGTTCGTAAAGCTCCTTGATCTGCCGCTCGGTTTCGGCGATCATGGCGTCGGTTTCGCCCGTGTCGTCATCCTTTTGCAGCCGCTTGTAAAGGTGCAGCACCTCGCCAAGCTCGGTCACGCTTTGATTGATGGCGCGCCTGACCACCACGGGGGCGCGGGAATGGGTGTCGTCGCCAAGATAGATCTTGGGCGTGGTAAAGCGCACCTGCAGTCCCGGGTCACCGCCCTTCTCCCAAACCAACTTGGCAAGGCGGTCTGCGTGTGCTAAATTCTGCTCGCCCAAAGCACCGAACACGGCAGAGGGGCGCGGTGCTGCGGTGCGCAGCACGCGCGAGAGATATTTGTGTCGCGCTGCGTTCGCCCATTGGCGTGCCTGAATGCCCGATGCTGTGGTATTGTAATCCGCTTTGCGGTTTTCGTTCTGTCGCATAAGTACCTCCACTAAAGTCAATCAATACATTCTATGCAATTTGCCGAACGGAATTTCCTTGACACGGGGCAGGGAAGGATGCTATAATAAAAGCAGATATTACGGCATGGGGGTTATTATGCTACAGGATCTTCATTCGCACACCTATTATTCGTTCTGCGGCGCGGATCAGCCCGAGGACGTGGTGGAGGCTGCCATTGCGGGCGGCCTGAAACTGATCGGCATTACCGACCATAACTACGGGGTTTGCTGCCAGCGACTTGACGTGTTCTTTTATCAGAACCAAGACCTTGGCGAGGATCATTACCGCTGCCTCAAGCGGTATTACGACCACATCAATCTCTTGCGCGAGAAGTACAAGGACCAAATCACGGTGCTGCGCGGCATTGAGATCTGCACCTTGGACCGCTTCCGTTATCCGTTGGGTGATAATGACGATATTTCCTTCTTTGACTATTGCCTGATCGAGAATATTGACGCGATCGACCAATCGGTTGCCAAGGGGGGCTTGTTTGCCTTTGCCGAGCGGTGCGGCTGCAAAGCGGGCGTGGCGCATACCGATCTGTTTTCCTTTGCCAAAAAGATCGGATACGACCCTTATGACTTTTTCAAAAAGATGGCGGAGCGCGGCATTTTCTGGGAAATGAACGTCAGCTACGACCCCACGCACAATTACAGACAGCATCAGTATATGCTGGATTTCTTTGAAAGCCCCGAGCAGCAGGAGATCGTGCGCCGCGCGGGCGTAGAGGTCAGCGTGGGCTTTGACGGGCATCGCGTATGCGACTATTTGCCCGAGAGAGTCAAGGACTATTGCCGCAAAATTGAAGAGATGAAAATTAAGATGCCCTTTGAGGATCTGATCAAATAAACACATATAAAGGAGAGATACTATGGAATACGGTTTGCAATTATTCAGCGTACGTGATATCACTGGCAATGATCTTGAGGGCGCACTCAAGGCAGTTGCCGAGCTGGGATATTCTTCGGTAGAGTACGCAGGCTTTTTCGGTCACAGCGCAGAGACGGTTGCCGCATGGCAGGAAAAGTATGGACTGACCTGCGCGGGCACGCATTCGGGCACGGCGGAGCTGCTTCCCGAGAACATTGACGCCACCATTGCGTATCACAAGACCATCGGCAACAAGAAGTTCATCATTCCCGGTGAGGATCTGAGCACCTTGGAAAAGATCGACCGCTTTGCTGCGATTGTCAACGCTGCGATCCCCAAGATGGCAGAGGCAGGCATTGAGGTGGGCTATCATAACCATTCTCACGAGTTCGTGGTCATGCCTTGGGGCTCCACCATTCACTCCGAGCTGGAAAAGAGATGCAACGTCTTCTTTGAGATCGATACCTACTGGGCGTTCAACGCGGGTCTTGATCCTATTGCGGTCATGAACAGACTGGCAGATCGTCTGCGCGTCATTCACCTCAAGGACGGTCACATGGGCGGTCAGGGCAAGGCTCTGGGCGAGGGTGACGCACCCGTCAAGGCGGTACGCAAGAGAGCGATCGAGATGGGCATTCCCATGGTCGTGGAGAGCGAGACCTTGACACCTACCGGCATTGAAGAGGTCGGCAGATGCATCAAGTTCCTGCGCGCGTGCGACGCAGAGGATTAAAAAATATAAAAGAGGTCGCTTTCGCGACCTCTTTTTTCATGAAAAGTTTTGATCAAACTTTTCCAAAAGTTTGCGAGGGGGGAGGGCGCGAACCCCTCGTCGCTCGTCGCAACGAGCGAAACCTCTCCTACGCCGTTTTTGGTTCTTTTTGCGGCTGCTTGCCCAAAAAGAACGGAAACGGTTTTCTCACATATATCCCCAACAGTATAAATGAAATCCGCCTGCGGCGGATGAAATCCTCTTGCGAGGATGAAATCGCTGCGCGATGAAATCCGCCTGCGGCGGATGAAAAAACAGGAGTTACCTTGCGGTAACTCCTGTTTTTTTATCCCTCAACGGGATTGAGCACGATAGACTGCACCAGGATCGATTCGCCCTCCTTGCAGCCGTCAAAGAAGTCAAAGCGGATCTGATCGAGCATGCCGCTCCAGTAAGACTTGCCCGCAAGGTCGATGGTCACGGTGTGCCATTCACCGTCCGCAACCATGTTGTATTTCTGCGAAGCAGCCTCGGCAGGATTGGGATTTGCTCCGGTCATAAAGAACAGCTGACCGCGGGTCTGGCTGACACCGGGCTCGAGCTTGTAGGTCAGCGTGACCGACTTGTACTTGGAGGTGTCGATCGCGCCTGCCACGTAGCTCAGATACAGCAGCGGATCTTGACCGGTGGAGGCGATGCACAAAAGTCCTTCGTCGGTCATCTTGTAGGATGCGTTGTTGAGCGAAGCAATCATGCGCGACGCCTGTGCGTCCGTAAAGTCAACGCTCTCGTAAGAGAAGGGCTTTTCGGGGGCGACGACGGTAACCGTTGCCACGTAGGAGAAGTTTGCGCACTTGACCTTGATCTCGTGCGTGCCGGAAACGATGGGGTAAACCACGCCTTCGTTGCTGACGCGGATCTTGGAGCTGTCGAATTCGTAGGTAATGCCGTGCTCGGGACCCCAAGCCTCAATCCAGGTTGCGTTATCGTAGGAGATGATCGACTTGATCTGCGGATTGAAGGAAAGGGGATCGGTGTGGTCAAGGTTGTAGGTGTCGGTCACAAAGGGAACCAGACCCGTCACGGCGCCCGTGGAGTTGTTTCTGTCGTAGACCTTGATGCAGATCTGCGTGATCATGCCGCGCCATTCCACCGTGACCATGGTTGAGCCCTCGCCCACAACGGTCATGGTCAGCGTGCCTTCCTTTGCCTTGACCACGTTTTCATCGTAGCCGTACAGCTTGATCTCGTCGGCATATTTGCGAATGTTTGCCCATTGGTTCTGGAAGGTGGTGCAGGCGTACAGCTCCAGCTTGACCGAGTGCGCACGGGTGGAAACGTATATGACGTCATTGTCGCGCGGGGAGATGGCTACGAAATCAAGCGTTTCGGGATCGCGCGTGTCGCGCGCGGTGGTTGCCTTGATGTTGCTTTCCTTGAGCTCGCTCAGATCGATGGTATCGGTCAGCGAGAGCGTAAATTCCTGCACGCGGGTATTCCAAACGCCCCAGTCGGGACCGTATGCGTAGGCTGCAAAGGTGTTCATATCGGGGGTGATATGCCCGTTCTTGGTGCCTGCCATACCCGAGTTGTGGCAGTAGTGGAAGACGTTCTTCTTGACTACGTCCACGCGCTCAAAGGTGATACCGTCGTTGGATTCGTAGAAAGCAAGGTAAGAATCGGGGCTCAGACGCGAGTCGGTGGAGATGGCAAGGAACTTGCCGTATTCCTCGACGTACTTAACGTCAAGCGAGTCGTTGGAGCCGTTGCCAACCGCAATGCCGCGCTGCTGCATGGTGGCAGGCCAGTTTTCATCCAGTGCATCTGCGGTGGAAACCAAGGTGTAGTGACCGCCCGCGCTGGAGAGGGTGTAATACATGTAAAGCGTGCCGTTGAGCTCCACGAAGCTGATCTCACCGTTGCCCCAAATGCTCTGCGGCTCGGTGAAAAATACGATGGGCTGCGGCTTGTCACCGCCCCAGCCGCTGCCGTTCCACTTTTCAAAGGGACCGTCGGGGTTTTCGGAGCGCGCGACGAAAATGCAGTTGTCGCACATGTTGGCGTTGACCGTGGAGGTGTAGCCAATGTAGTAGTAGCCGTTAAAGTAAATGACGCCGGGGTCACAGCAGGAGTAGTGGTCGTAGCTGTCGGGGGTGGGCTGCAGCACGCACTTTTCCTCGGTCCATGTCTTGCCGCCGTCCTCGGAGTGCTTGTAGGAGATCCAGTCCCATTGCTCCGCGCCGCAGCCGGTCATGGCAAACCATGCGTCCAGCGTGCCGTCCCCGTTATCAATGATCGAGGCACCGTAGCGGTAGCCGCTGTTCAGAATCGAGGGAAGCTGATAGATATCGTAGCCGGTGTCGGCATCGATCGACACGTTGATGTGCTTGTCGGGATCGGGCTTGACAAGCTCGATATTCTGCTCGACCAGCACGTCGCAGGTCTTTGCAACCTTGCCGTCGACAATTGCGTTTGCAAGCACGTAGTCAACTGCTGCCAGCATGCCGTTTTCAATGGTAGCCGCAAGGGTCAGCTTGTTGCCCTCGCGCTTGACGGCATAGCCGTTGTAGCCGATCTTGTCAGCGTCAAAGCCTGCATCTGCGGGCTTACCGCAAATCAGGATCTCGCACTCGGTGCGTGCGGCATCATCTCTGTTAAGTGTGAGCGCCACACCGGTCGCAGCCTCGATTTTGGCAATCAGGCTCTCTGCGCACTTGCGCTCCCATACGGTTGCGCTTTCGGGAACGTAAACGGTGTAGCTTGCAATGGCGTCGGGGTCGGCATCGGGGGTGGGGGCGGTGTTCTGTTCGGTCGTTGCCTCGGAGTCGTTGCTTGTGTCAGTGGGCTGATTGTCGGGCGTGTTGCATGCAAACAGCGTCAGCGTCAAAAGCAGGCAAACACTCATAAGTAACAATGCGCGAATTCTCATAAGTAACGTCCTTTCCGTAATGAGTGGGTGTGGGGCAGGGGCTTGCTCCTGCCGTGTTTAATCCGTCATGAATGGGGTAGGGCAGGGGCTTGCTCCTGCCGTGCTTAATAATAATAATTCTTTCCGATCTCTTTCATGGAGGGAACGGTGGCAAGGATATCCTCGTTGACCGTGACCTTGTCCATGTGCTCCTTACAAAGCTTCATGAACAGATCCTCGACCAGCCCTGCCTCAAAGCCCTCGAACCAGTCCTCGTTTTCCTCGTCCGCATAAGCACCCTTTTCCACGGGGTATTTCATGATCACGTGGTAGCCGTAATCGGATTCCACCAGCGCGGTCTCGCCCACCTCCATGTCACCAAGTGCGTCCACAATGCTTTCCAGGTAGGGGTAAGATGCGTAATTGCTCGGATCATTGTAAAGGTAGTAGCCGTTTTCGTAGGTCTGTGCGTCCTCGTCCTCGCCTCTCTGCTCCATAAAGATCTCAAAGGCACCGTATTCGCCTGCGGGGACCTTGGAGAGAATGGTGTTTGCCTCCTTCTTGATCTCGACCAGCTCTTCCTTGGTGTAGTCACCGACCACGGGCTGACCGTCCTTGTCAAACACAAAGGCAGTTTTACCTTTTTCCTTATCGTAAGCGATCTTGCCGTCCTCGGTAAAGTAGACCTCGTAGCCGTCCTTATCCTTGATGACGTTGCCGTCCTTGTCGGTCTTGGTCTTGCCGTTTTCGGTATCGTAGCAGACGACCTTGTTGCCAAGCGAGTTGTCGGTGTAGTAGATGTCGTCGCCGTTTTCATCGGTCTCGCAAACGTAGTAGTAGGAGGCAAGGAAGACCTGCTTGAAGCGCACGAAATGCTCGGTGCAGTATTCGTCCTTGACGTTGTCTGCGATCTTGGATGCATCCGCGCCGTACAGGTGCACCTTGAGTGCATCGATCTTGGCTTCCATGATATAGGTTTCGCGCAGGATGTTGTAATTGACGCCAAACTCGGCAAGCACCCCGTTGAAAGCAGCCTTGGAGCCGTCACCGTCGTATTCCACAAAGTCTTCAAGCTCAATGTCAATGGCTTCAACGGCTTCCTTGGGCAGCGTCAGTCCGTACACCTCGTCAAAGAGGTATACGCCGACTGCGTAGGTCTTGGCGTTCTCAAGGATCGCCTCGCGCAAATATTCCTCGTAGGTGGTGTTGTCGCTGTCCACCACGGTGGCCCAGAAGTCGTCCTTTTCAATGGCAAGGCCTTCGGATCTTGCAAGCGCGCCCTTCATACGGGAGAGCAGCAGCTCGTAGGTATTGACCGATACCTTGACGCCTTCCATTTCGATCAGCGTTTTGCCGTTCTTGCCCGAGCAGCCCACCAGCAGGGGCAGGCACAGCGCAAGCGCCAGGAGCAGCACAAGTATTTTGACTGTAAAACGTTTCATAAATGTATTCCTTTGCTTTTTATTACTACTTTACATTATACAGCATTCAATCCTCGGATTGTTTGCTAAGTTCCGTATATTTTACGAACATTTTATGAATAAGCCGCAATGCGTTCTCTTTTTCCTTTAAGCGGAGCACCATATGCGGCTCACCCGAGAGCACCATCTTGAGTCTGCCGCCCAGCATGCGTGAAAGGTCAGCCCAGACCTCATAGCGGAATTTGCCCGGATAAATGGCAACCGTACTGTCGTCCTGACGGATCTGTCGGATATCGCAAGCCGCGCCCTCGGCACGGATGAGCGCCACGTATAGCAGGTTTTCCGCCTGCACGGGCAGGTCTCCGTAGCGGTCGAGCAGCTCGTCGGCAATGTCGTCGCGGTCGTATTCGTTCTCAATGAGCGCAATGCGCTTGTAAAGCGCCATGCGCTGACCGGGATAGCGCACGTAGGATTCGGGCAGGTATGCGTCGTAATTCAAAGAGACGGTGCATTCCGGCTTTTGCTCCTGCACCTCGCCCTTTTCTTCAAGCACCGCACTTTTGAGCAGCTTGATGTACATATCGTAGCCCACCGCGTCAAGGTGTCCGTGCTGCTCCGCGCCGAGCAGGTTGCCCGCACCGCGGATCTCCATATCGCGCAAGGCGATCTTAAAGCCCGCGCCGAATTCGGCGTAGTCGCGGATGGCTTCCAGCCTCTTTTGCGCGATCTCGGGAAGTGCACGCCCCACGGGGTAGGTGAAGTATGCGTATGCACGGCGCGCGCTGCGTCCGATACGTCCGCGCAGCTGGTGCAGCTGGGAGAGCCCGAGCCTGTGCGCGTTGTCCACAATCAAGGTGTTTGCGTTGGGTACGTCCACACCGGTCTCGATGATGGTGGTGCTGACCAAAATGTCGATCTCACCGCGTATCATCTTTTCCCAGATATCCTCTAAGGTATCCTTGTCCATTTTGCCGTGCGCAACCGTGATGCGCGCATCGGGCAATTGCTTTGCAAGGTCTGCCGCCACCTTGTCAATGCTCTCCACAAAGTTGTGCAGGTAGAAGACCTGACCGCCGCGGCGCAGCTCCTTGCGAATGGCTTCGAGAATGATGAGCGGCTCGTGCTCCAGCACGTAGGTCTGTACGGGTAAGCGGTTGCCGGGTGCTTGGTCAAGCACCGAAATATCGCGGATGCCGCCCATTGCCATGTTGAGCGTGCGGGGAATGGGGGTTGCGGAAAGGGAAAGCACGTCAATGTTACCCGCAAGCTGCTTGAGCTTTTCCTTTTGCGCCACGCCAAAGCGTTGCTCCTCGTCTACGATGAGCAGTCCGAGATCCTTGAATTTCACGTCCTTGCCGAGCAGGCGGTGCGTGCCGATGATCATATCAAGGTCGCCGCGCTCAAGTCTGCGCAAGATCTGCTCCTGCTGCTTGGGCGTGCGGAAACGGGAGACCATGTCAATGTTAACGCCAAAGGCGCGCATGCGCGCGGTGGCGGTCTGGAAATGCTGCAGCGCAAGAATGGTGGTGGGCACCAAGAGCGCTACCTGCTTGCCGCCCATGATGGCTTTGTAAGCGGCGCGGAAGGCTACCTCGGTTTTGCCGTAGCCCACGTCACCGCAGAGCAGGCGATCCATGGGGACAGGCTTTTCCATGTCGCGCTTGATGTCCTCGGCAGCGTCCAGCTGGCTGTCGGTCTCGTTGTAGGCAAAGGCGGCTTCAAAGTCGCGCTGGAAATCCTCGTCCGCAGGGAAGGCATGCCCCTTGACGCGCATGCGCTGGGCGTAGAGCTGGATGAGCTCCTTTGCCATGTCCTTGACTGCGGCTTTGGCGCGGGATTTGGATTTCTGCCAGCCGTCGGTGCCAAACTTGGAGAGCTTGACCGTGCCGTCCTCGGCGCGCGCACCGATGTATTTGGAAACCATGTCAAGCTTTTCCACGGGGATGTAGAGCTTATCTGCGCCCGCGTACTTGATGCCGATATAGTCGCGCTTGGCGCCCGAGGTGCTCAGCGTTTCAATGCCTGTGTAGATACCGATACCGTAGGTGTCGTGTACTACGTAATCACCCTCGGAAAGGTCGGCATAGGAGAGAATGGCAGCCGTGCCCTCGCGTTGCTTTTTCTTGCGGGTGGGCTTGTTTTGCACCGAAAGCGTGGCGGTTTTGCCGTCGGGGTTGGTGGAAAGGAGCGCGATGCGGGGCGTGATCAGCTCGTAGCCGAACAGGAAGCTGCGCCACACGATGGTGACCTCGTCTTTTTTGAGATCTGCTGCGGACAGCGTACGCTTTGCGGATTCCACCACAACGTCAAAGCCGTGCTCCGAGAGCATTTCGGCAAGGTTTTTGGCGGCGGTCTCGTTTTCGGTCATGATCGCGGTGCGGTAGCCGCCGCGCATGTAGCCGGTCAAGTCCTCGCAAAGCAGTTGGAAGTTCTCGGCATAGGAGACCATATGGCGGGTACGGAAGCCGTAAATGCCGCCCAGTCGCTTGCCCGACATGCCGTAGGAAAGGGAATCCACGTGCACGGTCACGCCGGTGTCGAGGAATCGTTCAAATTCCGCCTGGGGCTTGTGGTATTCGGCATAGTTGCCCGAAATGGTGCCCGACTCCACAAGCTCGGTCACGGTTTGGTTGGTCTGCCACACGGCAGCCTTGAGGCGGTCGTTTACGGCAGAGGTGGAGCGCACCAAGATCAGCGGCTTACGGTCGAAATAATCGATCAAAGCCTGCTTTTCGGGGTATATCAGGGAAATGTATTTGTCAATGAAATGCAGTTCGGCAATGCCGTTTGCAGCAGCGTCACCTGTACCGAGCGCGGCAAGCTCAGCGGAAAGAACCTGCCTTGCATCGTCGTCACGGCAGGTGCGCAGCTTGTCTTTGATGGCTCTGGCAAGGATTGCGCGAGCGTCTGCGTTGCACAGAATTTCGCGCGCCGGGGGGATGGTGGCAGAGGTGATGGATGCGATGGTGCGCTGGGAGTCGATGTCGAAAAAGACCATACGGTCGATCTCGTCGTCAAACAGCTCAATGCGCAAGGGGTGCGCGCCCTCAACGGTTTTGCCGTCCTCGTCAGTAAAGGTGCCCATGGGGGGATAGATATCCACGATGCCGCCGCGGCGTGCAAACTGTCCCGCGCCGTCCACCATGTCTACGCGAGCGTATCCCGCTTCTATAAGGCGGCGGGAAAGGTCGTCGGGATCAATGCGGGTGTCAAAGTCGAGCGTGAGGGTGGCGTCCAGCAGGCGGTCTGCGGGAATGGTATAGCCCAGCATGGCGTCGGGGGTGGTAATGACCGCGTCAAAAGCCCCCGAAAGAATACCGGAGAGCACGCGAATGCGCTCATGCTCGTATTCATGCGAGGCGGAGATGTTATAGAAGGTGAGATCGCGGACGGGGTAAAAGGCGGCTTGCATGCCGAAGAGTGCGAGCATATCTTTGATGCGCAGGCACTCCTTTTCCTCGGAGCACACGATCAGAGGGAGAGCGGGGGAGAGGGAAGCGGTATCCTGCAGAAGTGCAGTGATAAAGGCATCGGAAGCACCCTCGCAAAGCCCGTTAGCGAGTAAGGGGAGGGGCTTGTCGCGAAAACCGCGTTTGACGGCAGCAAGCAGCTGCCCGTATTCGCCGTCCTGACGAACGGCATCGATCAGTAAACTCATAGTCAATCCTTCGGTTAAGTTATCAGTTCGGTTAAGTATTACAGAATGAAAAGTTTTCGCCCGCCTTTTTCAAAAGGCGGCGGGGTCTTGGGGCAGAGCCCCGAGTCGCTCGTCGCAACGAGCGAAACTCTCTTGAACGGCATTCCTTTGGTTCTTTCTTTGTGCCTACTTGCTCAAAGAAAGAACGGAGAGAATTTGTTCAGCGTAATGAATAAACGTTTGTAGGGGAGGATATCATCCTCCCGCCAGCGTTGAATTTGGTTTGCCGACACCCAAACGGATACCCGATCCCTTTACTGGCGGGAGGATACTATCCTCCCCTACAAGCGATGATGTTGGTTAACCGTTGGGGTGGGGTATGAGGAAACTGTTTCCGTTCTTTTTGAGCAAGGAGCTGCAAAAAGAACCAAAAACAGCGTATGAGAAGTTTCGCCTCTGCGGAGGCGACTTGGGGCTCTGCCCCAAGAGCCCCGGTCGCTTTTTGAAAAAAGCGACGTAAAAACTTTCGAGAGGTCAGGTTGTCAGTCTTTGTAGGTGTGGCTATTGCACTGCATCTGGGCGTCCTCGAATTTGCCGCCCACAAGCTTGACGATGCCTTCATACGCCGTTTCAAAGCAGGAGAACAGCATCTTCTGCTCCTGCTTATTAAACTCCGAAAGCACCCAGTCCTTCATGTCAAAATCGGGGTGCGGCTTTTTGCCCACGCCCATGCGAAGTCTCGGAAAATCCTCCGATCCAAGTCGCAAAATAATGTTCTCAAGTCCCTTCTGACCGCCCGCAGAGCCCTTGGCACGCAAGCGCATGCGTCCTACGTCCAGATTGACGTCGTCCGACAATACCAAAATCTTCTCGGGCGCGATCTTGTAAAAGTCCGATGCCTCCAAAACCGCTCTGCCCGAAAGATTCATAAAGGTCTGCGGCTTGATAAGCAGGCACTTCTTGCCTCCAATGGTCGCTTCACCCACCAAAGCCGAAAACTTGGCTCTGTTGATCTGTACGCCGCACTTTGCGGCAATGTAATCTATGCACAAAAAGCCCGCGTTGTGGCGCGTGTTCTCATAGTCGCGCCCCGGGTTGCCAAGTCCCACAATCAGGTACTCCACAGGCCCCGTGCTCACCTTTTCTTGCTCGATCTTCTTAAAAATATCAAAAATATTGCTCATAACGATCCTTTCATTCCAATGACCATAAAGCGAGAGAAAAACTCCCTCGCCTTGCACTTTTTATTTCTGACCTATATTATATACGAAAATCACCACCGTGTCAAAGGTTTTTTGTGCATTGTGACCGCGTTCAAAAAAAGTTTACAAATCTAAAAGGAATAAATATTTGAAAGAACTTGTCCATTTTGGGGAATTATGCTATAATGAAAAATGCCGTAAAAGGGTTATGCCGTTCCGGTATGGCTTTTTGCGGCCAAAAACACGTTTATAAAAAATTTTATTATATGGAGGTATTACCTACATGGCAAAGAAGTATTGCTACCTGTTTACAGAAGGCAACGCTAGCATGCGTGAGCTGCTGGGCGGTAAGGGCGCTAACCTTGCAGAGATGACCCACATCGGTCTTCCCGTTCCCCAGGGCTTCACTATTTCCACCGAGGCTTGCACCCAGTACTATGAAGACGGCAAGCAGATCAACCCCGACATTCAGGCTGAGATCAACGAGTACATCGTAAAGATGGAAGAAGTTACCGGCAAGAAGTTCGGTGACCTTGAGAACCCCCTGCTGGTTTCCGTTCGTTCCGGTGCACGCGCATCCATGCCCGGTATGATGGACACCATCCTCAACCTTGGTCTGAACGAGCAGGTTGTACAGGTTATGGCAGAGAAGTCCGGCAACGCTCGTTGGGCATACGACTGCTACAGAAGATTTATCCAGATGTACTCCGACGTCGTTATGGAAGTCGGCAAGAAGTACTTCGAGGAACTGATTGACAAGATGAAGGAAGAGAAGGGTGTTACCCTTGACGTTGAGCTGACCGCTGAGGACCTCAAGGAACTGGCTGAGCAGTTCAAGGCTGAGTACAAGGCTAAGATCGGCGTTGACTTCCCCACCGACCCCAAGGAGCAGCTCATGGGTGCTGTTAAGGCAGTATTCCGCTCTTGGGACAACCCCCGTGCAAACGTTTACAGACGTGACAACGACATTCCCTACTCTTGGGGTACTGCAGTAAACGTACAGGCAATGGCATTCGGTAACATGGGTGAAGATTGCGGCACCGGCGTTGCATTTACCCGTGACCCCTCCACCGGTGAGAAGAAGCTCATGGGTGAGTTCCTGACCAACGCTCAGGGCGAGGACGTAGTTGCAGGCGTTCGTACTCCCATGCCCATCGCTCAGATGGCTGAGAAGTTCCCCGAGGCTTACGCTCAGTTCGTTAAGGTTTGCGAGATCCTCGAGAACCACTACCACGATATGCAGGACATGGAGTTCACCGTTGAGCACGGTAAGCTCTACATGCTCCAGACCAGAAACGGTAAGAGAACCGCTCCCGCAGCTCTGCAGATCGCTGTAGATCTGGTTGCTGAGGGCCACAAGACCGAGGCTGAGGCTGTTCAGATGATCGACCCCAGAAACCTCGACACTCTGCTCCATCCCCAGTTCGACGCTAAGGCTCTGAAGGCTGCTAACCCTGTTGGTAAGGGTCTGGGCGCTTCTCCCGGTGCTGCTTGCGGTCAGGTTGTCTTCTCCGCAGAGGACGCTGAGGCTTGGCACAATGCCGGCAAGAAGGTCGTTCTGGTTCGTCTTGAGACCTCTCCCGAAGATATCACCGGTATGAAGGCAGCTCAGGGTATCCTGACTGTTCGTGGCGGTATGACCTCTCACGCAGCAGTTGTTGCTCGTGGTATGGGTAAGTGCTGCGTTTCCGGTTGTGGCGAAATCGCTATGGACGAAGAGAACAAGAAGTTCACTCTCGCAGGCAAGACCTACGTTGAGGGCGACTATATTTCTATCGACGGTTCTACCGGTAAGATCTACGACGGCATCATCAAGACTGTTGACGCTGAGATCTCCGGCAACTTCGGCACCATCATGGGCTGGGCTGACAAGTTCCGCACCCTGAAGGTCAGAACCAACGCTGATACTCCCGCAGACGCTAAGAAGGCTCGCGAGCTGGGCGCTGAGGGTATCGGTCTGTGCCGTACCGAGCACATGTTCTTCGAGGCAGACAGAATCGCTGCATTCCGCGAGATGATCTGCTCTGACACCGCTGAGGAGCGCGAAGTAGCACTCGAGAAGATCCTGCCTTATCAGCAGGGCGACTTCGAGAAGATCTACGAGGCTATGGAAGGCACCAGAGTGTGCATCCGTTTCCTGGATCCCCCTCTGCACGAGTTCGTTCCCACCACCGAGGAAGAGATCGCTCTGCTGGCTAACACCCAGGGCAAGACCGTTGAGCAGATTAAGACCATCATTGCCGGTCTGCACGAGTTCAACCCCATGATGGGTCACCGTGGCTGCCGTCTGGCTGTAACTTACCCCGAAATCGCTAAGATGCAGACCAAGGCAGTTATCCGCGCTGCAATCAACGTTCAGAAGGCTCATCCCGATTGGGATATGGTTCCCGAGATCATGATTCCTCTGGTAGGCGAAGTTAAGGAGCTCAAGTTCGTTAAGAACGCTGTTATCGCAACTGCTGACGCTGAAATCGCTGCTGCAGGCGTAGAGCTCAAGTATGAGGTTGGTACCATGATCGAGATTCCTCGTGCATGCCTGACCGCTGACGAGATCGCACAGAACGCTGACTTCTTCTGCTTCGGTACTAACGACCTGACCCAGATGACCTTCGGCTTCTCCCGTGACGACGCTGGTAAGTTCCTGACCGCTTACTATGACACCAAGATCTTCGAGAACGATCCTTTCGCAAAGCTCGACCAGACCGGTGTTGGTAAGCTGATGAAGATGGCTTGCGTTGACGGCCGCGCTAACAACTCCGCACTGCACATCGGTATCTGCGGTGAGCACGGTGGTGACCCCACATCCGTAGAGTTCTGCCATACCCTTGGCCTGGACTACGTTTCTTGCTCTCCCTTCCGCGTTCCGATCGCAAGACTGGCTGCTGCACAGGCTGCTCTGAAGAAGTAATTTGTAAAAATTACAATATTGAGAACCCCGCCGATTTCGGCGGGGTTCTTTTTCGGTGTGTTATAAAAACGGATTGCCGAGGATATGGGACAGATCGCCTGGGATGCCGGTTCCTAAAAGAGTAACAAAGGCTGTGAGCGGGCGATCACTGATCGCCCCTACAAGTGTCTGCGCTGTGGTTTTAATACGTAAAACCCAAACAAAAACAGCCGTAGGGGCGAGAATTTCGGCATAGCCGAAATATGTGATCGCCCGCCCTTATCTCAACAACTTTTTTTGCAAAAGCTCTTGTATCGACGTGACCTGTGTGGTATACTGATATTGAAAAGATTACACAGGAGGTTGTTTATGAACATTTTCAAAAGGCTTTTCGGTAAAAAGAAGGAAAAGGAACAAGAGAAACAAGAGCTTTGGTTCAATGCCCAAAGCAATCATTACGATCCCAAGACAGGCACGCCCAACGAAGAGGCTTATATCAGTCCCGACAGCATTGTAATCGGCTTGTCGGATCGCGAGAGATGACCCACATTACACAACGGGAGGGCGCAATGAATATTATTAAGAGGCTTTTCGGTAAAAAGAAGAAAAAGGTAGCAGAGCAAGAGAAAAAGCAAGAACCCTGGTATAACAATGCGCATGAGAACGGCGCAAGCGTTATCACGCCGGGAGATCTTTCCAATGCGGGCAGTAATAATAGTTTTGAGAACGGCATCACGCAGTTTAACGCCAGAAGATAAAATAATATGCAGGGGCTGATGAATCAGCCCCTGCTTTTTGTATGGGTTAATCGTTGGTTTTGATATATTTCGCGCCGGCTACGACGTAATTGATGCCCGACCAAACCGTGAACACCAGCATCAGCGCGGTGGTGGTAAAGGAAATGGGCATATAGGTTGCCATAAAGCCGTCAGCCCCCGTGCCTGCATAGATCAGCGGCTCGATGATGACCGAGCAGATGCAAACGATCTGCAAGACCGTCTTGATCTTGCCAAGAATATTTGCGGCAATGACCTTGCCGTCACCCTGCACAGCCAGCAGGCGAATACCGGTCACGGTCAGCTCGCGGAAAATGACTGCAACCGTGGTCCAGATAAACAGCGGGTGAATGAATTCGTAATCGCTCTTGTAAAGGATCATGAGCATGGCACCGATGACCATCAGCTTGTCTGCAAGAGGGTCCATGAACTTGCCGAAATTGGTAACAAGACCTTGCTTGCGGGCAATGCTGCCGTCCAAAAAGTCGGTGATCGATGCAAGGATGAAGAGCGCAACACCCGTGATATTACACACTATGTGTACCGTAGGGGTGAGCTCCAGCAGCTCGGGCAGCGCCATTGCCACCATGAAAAAGGGAACCATGATCAATCTAAGCAGCGTTAACTTGTTGGGAAGATTCATTTTCATAACAGCCTCCATGCCGCCCGTGGCGGCTCAATTTAGTTGTGGAAGCTCAACTTAAAAGTTGAGCTTTAAGCGTGAATGGCAAAGTGAACAGACGGACCGTGTGAGTTTTCACGCTAACTTCACTTTCACTTGGTTTGTACGGCTTCTCCGAACAAATCGTAGTCTACCACGTCCGAGATCTGCACGTCTACGTAAGAGCCGGGCATGGGGCGGGGGAAGGCGCGGAAGTAGACCTTGCCGTCAATATCGGGTGCGTCTGCGTCGCTTCTGCCGTAGCAGGTCTCGCTGACAGGGTCGTAATCCTCGCAAAGCACGCGCACGACCGTGCCGATCTTGCGCTCATTGAGCTCTGCACCGATCAGCATTTGCTCCTTCATGATGATGTCGTATCTGTCCTGCTTGATCTGCTCGTCGATCTGATCCGGGAAGTCGTAAGCGGGGGTGTCCTCCTCGCGGGAGTAGGTGAATACGCCAAGGCGGTCAAAGCGTGCCTCTTTGGTGAACTCGCAAAGCTCGATAAAGTCCTGCTCGGTCTCACCGGGGAAGCCCACGATAAAGGTGGTACGCAGCGTCATGCCGGGAATGGTGCGCAGACGGGCGATGGCGTCCTTGATCATGGCGCTGTCGCCGTGGCGGTTCATTGCACGGAGCATATGGTCGCTGATGTGCTGAATGGGCATATCGATGTACTTGATAATGCGGTCGTTGTCGCGAATCTCGGCAACAAGCGCGTCGGTGATCTTGTCGGGGTAGCAGTATAAGAGACGCAGGCGTACCGACTTGGTTGCATCGGTAATGGCGCGCAGCAGCTTGTCCAGCGCGTATTCACCGTAGAGGTCAAGACCGTAGCGCGTGATGTCCTGCGCAATGATCGAGATCTCGCGTGCGCCCAGCTGCTCCAGCTGTACGGCTTCCTCCACCAGCTCCTGGATGGGTCTGGAGCGGAACTTGCCGCGAATGCCGGGGATGGCGCAGTACGCGCAGCGGTTGTCGCAGCCCTCGCCGATCTTTAAGTAGGTGGCGTATTCGGGCGTGGTCAGCACGCGGTCGCCGCCAAGCGCAACCGTGTTTTTATCTTCCTTGGAGAAGTATTTTTGAGGGATCTTTGCGGTGACGGTCTGAATTGCTTCTACGATATTGTGGATCGAGCCGACACCGAGCACGGCATCCACCTCGGGCATTTCCTCGATGATCTGCTCACCGTAACGCTCGGCAAGGCAGCCGGTGACGATGATTGCCTTGAGATCGCGGTGCTCCTTGAGCCACGCCACGTCTAAGATGTTGTCAATGGCTTCCTTTTTTGCGCTTTCGATAAAGGCGCAGGTGTTTATAATAATGACGTCTGCCTCAATGTCCTCGGGGGTAATTTCGTAACCCGCCTCGGCAACGTGATGCAGCATGACCTCGGTATCCAGCTGATTTTTGCAGCATCCGAGGGAAATAAAACCGACTTTCATATGCGTAACCTCGTTTTCATAGTTTACCAACTTACATTATAACATATACGGGGGAGGTTGTCAAGACGGGGGTGACCATACTGCCACCCCCAATCGCTGAAAAGTTTTGGTCGAGCTTTTTCAAAAAGCCGCCACCATGCGGACGACTTCTCTTGAAAAGTTTCGGTCGAGCTTTTTCAAAAAGCCGCCACCCTGCGGACGGCTCCTCTTGAAAAGTTTCGGTCGAGCTTTTTCAAAAAGCCGCCACCATGCGGACGACTTCTCTTGAAAAGTTTTCGCCCGCCTTTTTCAAAAGGCGGCGCAGTGGAGGGCGCGCAGCCCTCCTCGCGCCCGCAGGCGCGAAATAATCTCGGCGTTTTTGGTTCTTTTTGGGCCTCTTTGCTCAAAAAGAACGGAGAGAATTACCTCAATGTAAGAAACGAACTTTTGTAGGGGAGGATATTATCCTCCCGCCAGCGACCATGTCGGAGATCCTTTTGGGTGTCGATACCGCGAATCCAATACTGGCGGGAGGATGATATCCTCCCCTACAAACATTTGGGATTGGTTGTCCGTTGGGGTGAGATGTGAGAAAACTGTTTCCGTACTTTTTCTTGGCTATGTAGCCGCAAGAAAAAGTACCAAAAAGAACGGCGAGTTAGGGTTTCGCTCGTTGCGACGAGCGACCAAGGGCGCTGCCCTTGGAGCCTGCGACCTTTTGAAAAAGCTCGACCAAAACTTTTCAAGAGGAGTCGTCCGCATGGTGGCGGCTTTTTGAAAAAAGGTCGATCAAAAACTTTCATCGATTGGGGGTGACCGTATGGTCACCCCCGTCTTGACATTTGAACGCGAATACGCTATAATATTATTTTGTACGAATATGTCTTCAAGGAGCAAATATGTCACTTCTCAAACCAAATAAATTTATCGGCGACCGCGCGTTTTATAAAACGCTGATCGCAGTCGCCTTGCCCGTTATGCTGCAAAACGGCATTACGGAGTTCGTTTCACTGCTCGATAATATCATGATCGGGCATACAGGCACCGAGCAGTATAACGCCGTTGTCATCGTCAACCAGCTCGTGTTTGTCTACGTGGTCTGCGTGTTCGGTGCTTTGGCGGGTGCGGGCATTTTCTCCGCCCAGTTCCACGGCAACAAGGACAACGAGGGCGTGCGCAATTCCTTCCGCTTCAAGCTGTACGCAGCAGGGGCGGTGCTTGCGGTCGCTGCCTTTCTGTTCGGATTTTTCGGGGAAGAGCTGATCTCGCTGTATCTGCACGATACGGACGAGGCAAGCAAGGCAATGACGCTGGAATACGGCTTGCAATACCTGCACATCATCATGATCTGCATGATCCCGCACGCCTTGACGCAGGTGTACGCATCCACCTTGCGCGAAACGGGCAAAACCGTTCCGCCCATGATCGCGGGCAGCATCGCGCTGCTTGTCAATCTGGTGGGCAACTACTTGCTCATCTTCGGTCATTTCGGTTTCCCCGCATTGGGCGTTGTGGGTGCGGCGATCGCAACCTCGCTTGCAAGATTCGTGGAATTCGGCATGCTGTTTATCTATACGCATACTACAAAACGCAAGAATCCCTTTGCCAAGGGGCTGTACCGTACGCTGCTTTTGCCGCGTGATCTTGTCGGCAAGATCATGGTCAAGGGTGTGCCGCTGCTGCTTAACGAGGTGCTGTGGTCGGGCGGTATGGCAATGCTGGCGCAATGCTATTCGGTACGCGGCACGGTTGCCGTGGGCGCGTACGGCATCACCAGCACCATGAGCAATATGTTCGGTATCGCCATGCTGGCACTTGGCAGCTCGGTTGCCATTATTGTCGGGCAAAAGCTGGGCGCGGGTGATATCGAGGGAGCAAAGGTGGACGACTCCCGCCTGATCTTTACCTCCACCGCCGCATGTGCAGTGATCGGTGCGGCTATGGCACTCACCGCCCCCTTGTTCCCGCAAATGTTCTCCGAGGTGTCGGAGGAATCCAGAGCACTTGCCGTGCAAATGATCCGCGTTGCGGGCTGTATGCTGCCGTTTAACGCCTTTGCGCACGCAACCTATTTCACGCTGCGCTCGGGCGGCAAGGCACTCTTCGTGTTTGCCTTTGACAGCGGCTTTATGTGGCTTGTCTGCGTGCCTACCGCTTTTATCATCGGACATTTTACTACTCTTCCTCTCGTACCCATGTACGCCATCGTGCTCTCTTTGGAGCTGATCAAGTGCACGCTTGGCTTCTTCTTTGTCAAATCCGGCTTCTGGGCAAAAAATCTGATCAAAGAAAATTAAGGAGGGTTTTATGAGGACTCTTACCTATACCGCAGACCTTTGCGTGGTGGGCGGCGGTCTTTCGGGGCTTTGCTGTGCCATCGCCGCGGCAAGACACGGCGCGCGCGTGGTGCTCCTGCAGGATCGTCCTGTGCTTGGCGGTAACGCGTCCAGCGAGATCCGCATGTGGGTATGCGGTGCGAACGGTGAGAATAACCGTGAGGGCGGCATCATCGAGGAGCTGATGCTGGAGAATTATTATCAAAATCCCGGGCTGAAATTTCCGATCTGGGACAGCGTGCTTTACGAAAAGGCGATGGCTGAGCCCAATCTGACGCTGCTGCTCAACACCTCTTGCCTGGACGCGACCATGGATGGCGACCGCATTGTGTCAATCAAGGCTTGGCAGTCCAATGCAGAGACCTTTCACGAGGTGTACGCAACCTATTTTGCCGATTGCTCGGGCGACTCGATCTTAGCTCCCTTGAGCGGTGCGAAATATACCTACGGGCGCGAGGCAAAGGCGGACTTTGGCGAGAGCATTCCGCCCGAGGTTGCGGATGAGAAGACCATGGGCATGAGCTGCCTGCTCCAGATCCGCGAGACCGACCATCCCGTCAAATTCACGCCCCCCGCGTGGGCGTATACCTATCCCACCGATGCCGATCTGCCCTACAAATCGCACCACAAAAACTCCAATTTCTGGTGGATCGAGGTGGGCGGCGAATGGGATTGCATCCACGATACCGACCGCTGCCGCGACGAGCTGCTCAAAATTTGCTACGGCGTGTGGGAACATATGAAAAATCGCGGTGACCATGGCGTGGAAAACTGGGAGCTGGAATGGATCGGCTTTTTGCCGGGCAAGCGCGAGAGCCGCAGATATGTGGGCAAGTACGTGGTCACGCAGAATGACGTGGAGGCAGAGGGACGCTTTGCCGATACGGTTGCGTATGCGGGCTGGACCATGGACGACCATTTTCCCGCGGGCTTTTACTACAAGGATGGGTATCCCACCATCCATCACCCCGCGCCCGAGCGTTGGGGGCTGCCGCTGCGCTGCATGATCTCGGAAAATATTCAAAACCTGACCTTCGCGGGGCGCAATATCAGCGTCACGCACGCCGCCCTCTCCTCCTCGCGCGTTATGGCAACCTGCGCCGTACTGGGGCAGGGCTTGGGCACGGCGATCGCGCAGGCGATCGAGCAAGGCTGTCACGTTTCGGACGTGGATATCGCGCGCTTGCAGCAGACCTTGATGGACGACGATTGCCTGCTGCCGCGCTTTGACCGCAGGGTGTCCGCGCTGAGCTTGGCTGCCGCATGCAGTGCCGAGGTCGTGCGCAACGGGCAGGATCGCGGTGAAGGAAATGCATGGGTCGGTTCGGCAGGGGAGAGCGTGCGCTATACCTTTGCAGAGGATACCGAGATCGAGCAGATCAGGCTGGTGTTTGACAGCGATTTCGACCGCCCGTACGACAACATGCCCTGCAATTATCCGCTTGTGCAGACCAAGTACCACGTGCCGCATACCTTAATCGACGCGTACCGCATTGAGGGTGAGAGCGAGAGCGGTGAAAAATATTGCATCGAGGTGGGCGAGAACCACCAAAGACTTGTCCGTCATGCGGTGGATTGGCGCGTCAAGACCGTGCGGTTTGTGCCCCTCTCGACCCACGGATGCGACCGGTTTCGGCTGTTTGCGTTTGAAGTGAAATAACACAATGCCAAAAAACGACAAAGCCGCCCGGAGGGGCGGCTTTTCTTGCGTAGCTATTGGATGCGTAGGGCGGGGCTTTACGTCCCGCCGCCACACGCCCGTAGGGGCTGACGTCCTCGACAGCCCGTCCTGCCCCCCAAGCCGTCCCCGCGCAAAACAAGCCGTCCCCTCGGGGGAAGGAAGGGGCCCCCGTAGCGAAGCGTCACGGGGAGGAAGGGGTGGACTCGCAAGTTAGGTATCGCAATCCGTCCTTGCACTTATTTCGGAAACTTCTCTACATTCCCGAAAAGTGATTGCTTTCCCATATTCATCGCGCGACCCCTTCCTCCCCGGTCGCATACGCTCCGGGGCCCCACCTTCCCCCGAGGGGACGGCTTATTTCGCGTCTCCGCGTACCTCATCGGATGCACGAACCGTTCGCCGCTTGCGGCATGACGCCTGCCCCTACAAGCACATTGCGCACAAAGAAAAACAAAGGCAATATCACCCAAGCGGAATGATATTGCCTTTTTTTGTTGTTTTATTTCTCCAACTCCGCAAGCTTTTTGACCGCGCCCGCGTGTCCCTTGGCGGCGGCTTTTTTGTAAAGCGCGACGGCTTCGCGCACGTTGCGCAAGGGAACGCCCTCGCCGGTCTCGTAGCACTCGGCAAGGCTGAAGCAGGCGTGCGGATGCCCTGCGTCGGCTGCAAATTTCAGGTGCTTGACCGCTTTTTCTGCGTCCTTTGGCGTGCCCTTGCCGTGCTTTTCGCACCAGCCAAGGCTATAGCTGGCGGCAACGTTGCCGCCCTTTGCCGCAATGCGGAAGCACTCTACCGCCATTGCCGCATTCTTGGGCAGATCCTGCCCGAAGAACCAAAGATCGCCCATGTGGTTGACCGCCTCCATGCGGCGCGCGTCGTTTGCGGGCAGCGTCGTGCCCGAGGGCATGTCGCGGTAGTAGCCCTCGATACCCTTGCCGTAGGCTTGAATGCGTGCCATCTCGTCCATGGCGTCGCGGTTGCCCTCGATCATGGCGCGACCGTAGTATTCAAGCGCAAGCGAGAAGTCGTGCTTGTCGGTCATGCCCGTAGCGTGGAATTGCCCTAAGCGGAAGAGCGCTTCGGCAATGGCAAGCTTATCGGGGTGGGGATAAAAGGTGACGGTCTCCAATTTCTGCGCCTCGCCCACGGGAGGACGTACCAGCCCGTTTGCTGCTTTTTCCAAGAAGGAACGGCAGAGCAGGGGAGAGGGATCTGCGCCCGTGCCCGTGCGGTGGCAATCCGAGAGCAGTAAAAGGGCGGAAAGGTTGCCGTCGTGTGCCGCACGCTTTAATGCGGCAACGGCATTTTGCGCATCGCGTCCCGTGCCAATGCCGCGTAGCAGGCATCTGCCCACGTGGTAAAAGCCGTCCGCATCGCCGCTCTTGGCGGCTTTTTTATATAGCATATACGCGCTTGCCGCATCTTGTCCTGCGCCAATGCCGCGCTCGTAGCAATCCGCCAGCGCAAGCATGGCAGGCGCGTGCCCTTGTTCGGCAGCGTGGCGATAAAGCTCTGCAGCGCTTGCCGCGTCTTGCTTTATGCCCACGCCGTATTGCAGGCAAAGACCTAACAGGTGCTGTGCGCGGGCACTGCCGCTTTGCGCACCGTCCTGCAGCCGGCGGATCGCGTCATCGAGATCCTGCTTGGTGCCCACGCCGTGCAAAGCGCACCAGCCAAGGCGGTACATCGCGTCGGGCTGTGCGTTTTTGGCAGCGACCGAGATGCGGAACCACTTGACAGCCAAAAGCGGGTCGCGTACCAAGCCCTCGCCCTCTAAGTAAGCCTCGCCCAGATCGCAGCAAGCGCGCACGTCACCGTTCTGTGCGGCAATCATCAGCCACTTGGCGGCTTGCTCACCGTCACGTGCCACGCCCGTTCCGGTTTTGTAAAGCATATAGGTATCGTACTGTGCCTGCAAGCACCCCGCCATAGCGGCAGCGGTGCACAGCGAAGCACCCTTTTGCTCGTCCTTGGCAACCCCTGTGCCCGCAAGGTACAGCTTGCCC
Organism: Eubacteriales bacterium; assembly: GCA_045658965.1. Classification (GTDB taxonomy): domain Bacteria; phylum Bacillota; class Clostridia; order Oscillospirales; family CAG-272; genus SVQP01. The sequence goes on along the minus strand of JAZOVZ010000102.1, from coordinate 13,366 downwards.
AGGCGATATTTGGCGTGTGCATCGCCCAAGCGTGCGGCTTCTGCATAGCGTGCGGCTGCAGCGCGCAGATTTTGCTCCAGCTCCACGCCGTTTTCATAGCACAGCCCAAGGCGGTAGCAAGCCCCGGCATGCCCTGCGTCGGCTGCCTTTTTGAGCAGCTCCACGGCTGCAGCGGTATCCTTGCGGCAGCCTCTTCCGTAAAGCAGGCAGCCTGCCAGGTTGTTTTGTGCGTCCGCGTTGCCTGCCTGCGCGGCAAGGGTGTACAGTCTGATTGCCTCGCAAAGATCGGTGCGCACACCGTCACCGAATTCATAGCAGGAGCCCAGCGCGTATTGCGCCTCGGGCATGCCGCCCTCGGCGGCGCGGTGCAGATAGGAAGCGGCAAGCGTGATATCCTTGGAAATGCCGCGCCCCTCGATCAGACAGAGTGCGTATTGGTAAGAGGCAGCGGGTACGTCAGCGTCCGCTCCCGTCTTGAAATGCTTTGCTGAAAGGGTATCGTCCTGCGGCACACCCGTGCCGTCGCGGTACAGCGTGCCCAGATAGTATGCCGCGGTGGCGTTGCCCAGGGCGTGTGCATCGGAAAGGTGATGGAACGCCTTGACTGCACTCTGCGCAGTACCCGTACCGTCCAGATAGCAGATTCCCAGCCGCAGGGAGGCATTTGCGAAACCCTGCTTGGCACAGGCGTGCAGCAGCTGCACGGCGCGCTTGGGGTCTGCCTGCGTGCCGACGCCCTCTAAAAGGCAAACGGCTGCGTAGTATTGTCCGCGCTTATCGCCAAGATTGGCTGCGCTTTCCAAAAGGCGGAATCCGCGCGCGGGATCCTTTTGCGTGCCCTGACCGTCAAGACAGCAAAGCCCCAGCGTTACCAGCGCCCCTGCATTTTGCTTTTCTGCGGCAAGTGAGAGCCAATGCACCGCCTGCTTGTCCGAGTATGGCAGCAGCTCTGCGCTCAGATAAGCCTGCGCCAATGCGTACATATCCTCGCTGTTGCCGCGGTGTGCGCCAACTGCAAGGGCAATAAGCTTGCCAAGCTCGTCCTGCGCGCTGCGATCCTTGTGCCATGCGTCGGGGCAGGTACATGCGCCCGTGATCAGCAATCTGTGTACGAGAGCGGGGCGGGGAGAGAGGGCAAAGTCCTCGTGCAGCTCCGCAAAGGTATACGGATACTCCGCGCTTGGCTCATGCGTGCCGATATGTAATATGCGCAGCTTGCCGTCCTTGGCGGAAAGCTGCATCTGCTGCTCCATGGGGGCGTCCTGCAATTCTCCGAGCACCAAGATCAGACCTGCGCGGCATGCATCGCGGTATACCTCGGTGCGCAGGGTCTCGGTCTTTCGTACTGCAAAGCCGTAAGCACTCAGCAGACGGCATACGTCTTCTGCGTATTTTTTGTTGGTTTCGGTATATAAAAGCGGCAGGAAGCCGTGTGCGGGCGTGTTTTTTGCGCCTGGTGTCGTCGGCATGGGAGTCCTCCTTTGTCAAAGATGAAAAAAATCGCGAAAATTTGAAAAATTTACGAAAAAGGTCTTTTCATTTTTGCGTTTTTGTATTAAAATATATATAATAGATATTTCTATACCCATTATACATGATTTGCCGCATGATTGCAAGTCGTACGGCAAAAAAAGAAGACACATTTGGAATTCACGGAGGAAACGGTATGAAGAAAAAGTATACGCTGGTCATCTCGGACGTGGAAATGAACGTAGTGACGGATGCGCCCTGGGAATCGGTTGAAAAGATCGTGGGCATTTTGGATCGCAAGATGAGGGATATCAACCTCAAGAGCTACCGTTGTACAAAAAACCAGGCGGCACTTTTGTGCGCCCTTGAATATTGCTCCGAAAAGCTTGAGCTGCAGGAGCGTAACGCAGAGCTGGAGGAGATTGCAGAGCAGGATGCTGCAACCATCGAGGCAAAGGATGCAAGAATTGCAGAGCTTGAGGCAGAGCTTGCCAAGGTACAGGGCGAGAACGAGATCATGCACAATATTCTGGAGCGCGCAGCTGCCTCCACCAAGCGCATGATGGGGCATCACGAGACCCCTGCTGAGCCCGAGGAGGCGGCAGCAGAGGCTCCCGAGGCGATCGAAGAGCCCAAGCCCGTAGAGGCTGTCGAGGCTGTTGAGGTTGTCGAGACTGCACAAGCGGTCGAAGAGCCCGAGGTATGCGAAGCACCCGAGGCACCCGAGGTATCCGAAGCCCCCGAGCAGCTGACGGTGGATTTTTCCGAAGCAGAGCCCCAGCCCGAGATCAATACCAAGGCAGCACAGGTACTGGAGGAGATTGCGGACAGCCAGAGTGACGTGCCGCGCGTCAAGGCAAAGGCAAAAAAGGCAAAGAGCCGCTCCCGCGTTGGCTCGATGTTTGATCTGCTGACCTTTAACGATGTATAAGAGCAAGTTATTGCATAGTCAGTCTCTGCCCGAGCTGCTGAGTCCTGCGGGCTCGTATGAAGCGTTGCAGGCAGCGATTGACGGAGGAGCCGACGCCGTGTATCTCGGCGGCGGCTCTTTTCATGCACGCATGCACGCAAATAATTTCGGCACGCAAGAGACTTTGTCCGAGGCCATTGCGCTGGCGCACTTCTGGGGCGTCAAGGTGTACGTCACACTCAATACCATGGTGTACGACCGCGAGCTGGACGCCGCGCTTGCACAAGCCGAGCAGGCGGCACGCGCAGGGGCGGACGGCTTGATCGTAGCCGACGTTGGCTTGGGCGCGCTGTTACGCAAGGCCCTGCCCGAGCTGCCGCTGCATGCCAGCACGCAGATGTCCATGCATCGCGGTGATGCAGGACGCTTGCTTGCCGATGCGGGCTTTAGCCGCATGGTGGTGGCAAGAGAAATGCCTGCCGATCAGATCGCAATGGCGGTCAAGGAAAGCCCTATTGAAATTGAAGCGTTCGTGCACGGCGCGCTTTGCGTCAGCCAGTCGGGGCAATGCTTGTTTTCCTCGCTGGTAGGCGGCAGAAGCGGCAACCGCGGCGAGTGCGCGCAGCCCTGCCGCTTGCCCTTTAAGGATGGCAAGGGCAAGGATTTTTATCCGCTCTCGCTCAAGGATCTGTCCTTGGCAAGATACGTGCCCGAGATCATTGACTCGGGTGTGGCGTCGCTCAAGATCGAGGGGCGCATGAAGTCACCCGAATACGTTTATACCGTCACGCGCATCTGGCGCGAGCTGCTGGATGCGGGCAAGGGCGCGGACGAGCAGCAGATGCTGGAGCTTGGCAAGGCGTTCTCGCGCGGTGGATTTACCGACGGATATTATCGCCGCCGCAAGGGCGAGGGCATGCTGGGCGTGCGCTCTGCCGAGGATAAGTCTGCGTCCGGTGAGATGCAGAAATTCAGAGGCATACAGAGAAAGATCCCGATAAACATGCAGGCGACCCTGCAAGCCGATCAGCCCATGACGCTGACCGTGAGCGCGGGGGAGCATACCGTTTGCGTCACGGGGGCAGCCCCCGAAGCGGCGCACACGCGCCCCATCACGGTCGAGCAGGTGCAGAGCAGTCTTTGCAAGCTTGGCGCAACGCCGTTTGCCACGAGCGTGCCCGAGGTGCATATTGCGGGCGAGGTCATGGTGCCGGCATCTGCGCTTAACGCATTGCGCCGCGAAGCAGCCGAGGGCTTGGAGCAGTTGATCCGCGCAGAGATCGCGCCCGCGCCCGTCAGCCGCAGTGCCGTGGCAAAGCCGCAGCCTGCAGGCAAGAGAGCGGCAACGCGTACGGCAAGGTATTTGTATCCCGAGCAGCTGACCGACGCGTCGGCAGCGTATTTTGATATTCGCTATCTGCCCTTGGAGGTGATTGCCGCGCAGGACGTGCCGCTTTGCAACGGTGCGGTGCTGCCTCCCGTGATCTTCCCCGAGGACACGGCAAACGTCAGAGAAATGCTTGGCAAGATCAGGGATAAGGGCATTTGCCACCTGATGGTGGGCAACCTTGGGCATCTGCCCATGCTGGACGGCTTTGATTTCGTGCTGCATGGAGATTACCGACTCAACGTCGCCAACAACGCAACCGTTTGCGCGCTGGAAGCGTACGGCTTTGCGGACGTGATCGCGTCTGCCGAGATGAGCGTGGCGCAGCTGCGCGATCTGGGCGGCAACACAGCAGCCATCGTGTACGGCAGAGTGCCGTTGATGACCTTGGAGCGTTGTGTCAACAAGCAGGCTGCGGGATGCGCGGCGTGCACCAAGGGGCAAGCGCAGCTGACCGACCGCAAAGGGGTCAAATTCCCCGTAGTGCGTGAGTACGGGCATCGCAATCTGGTGCTCAACAGCCTGCCTACCGGCATGTCGGATAAGCAGAGCGCACTTACCGCAAGCGGCATTGTCGCACAGCATTTTCTCTTTACCGTGGAGAGTGCGGCACAGGTCGAGGGCGTGATCAAGGCATATCAAAAGGGAACGGCGCTGCCGTATCCCGTCAGAAGAATTTGAATTTTGCAGGTGAAATATGAAGCAACATCTTATCGCGGTGATCGCGGTGCTTTGCGTGATCGTGTTATTGATCGCATCCGTGGTCAGCATCCAAAGAGCAAAGCATTTGCCGATGCAGCCGCAAGAGCAGCAAGAGCAGCAAACACAACCCTCCACCGACCAGCCTTCGGGGCAGGAGGATGAGGAGATCGGCGGCATGAAATACGTGGAATATACGGGTCAGGCACATGCGGGTACCGGCATTGCATACCGCGGCAGCGGTGAGAACGCCCGCTACGTGATCGTGATCGACGCAGGGCATCAGGCACACGCCATGAGCGAGACCGAGCCCGTAGGCCCCGGTTCGGACGAGACCAAAGCAAAGGTCACGGGCGGTACGCAGGGCAGCCTTACGGGGCTTGCCGAGCACGAGCTCAATCTGCGCGTAGCCCTTGCATTGCGCGACGTCCTGGTGGCAAAGGGATATACCGTGATCATGGTGCGCGAGACGAGCGAGGTGGAGATCAGCAACGCAGAGCGTGCACAGATGGCAAACGCGGCGGGTGCGGACGTCAATCTCCGCATTCACGCAAACGGGGATGCCGACGCGTCCACCAAGGGCGCAATGACGGTCTGCCAGACGCCTGCAAATCCGTATAATGCCAATATTTACAGCGATTGCCGCGCGCTTTCGGACGCAATTTTGGATGCATTCTGCGAGAGCACCGGCATGGATAAGCGCAACGTATGGGAGACCGACACCATGACCGGCATCAACTGGGCAACCGTGCCCACCACCATTATGGAAATGGGCTTTCTGACCAATGCAGCGGACGAGGCGGCAATGGCTGCCGAGGACTTTGCCACCAAGGCGGCAAACGGCATGGCGCAGGGCATTGCAAGCTATCTTGCCAAGGCTGCGCAATCCACAGAGCAGTCTACGGAGCAGCCCACCGAACAGCCTACCGAACAGCCCGAAAATCCCTCTTACGAGGTGGATCTGGAGCTGGAGGCATCGTTTGGCAAGACCTTTACCGAGGTATACGTCACCATGAAGGCTACGGGTAACGTCAACGTGCGCACCGAGCCCAGCTCTCAGAACGGATACAACACGGTCGTTTCGGTGCTCAAGCCCGGGGATCGCGTCATTTGCGTGGGATACGGTGAAAACTGGAACCGCGTGCTGATCGACGGCAAGGTTTATTACGTATCTTCGGCATATTTGGAGCTTGTGGAAGAGTAAACTATACTAAGTAGCAAAAAGGAGGCGCATACGTATGAGTGAGAGATTTGAGGACGTATTGGCGCTGATTGGCGGTTACGCCATATTCGGAGCGGAGATGGTCAAGGAGGGCGCAAAGCCGCTGACCGACAAGGTCTCGGCACAGGTGCGCGCCGCGCTGGACGAGATCCGCACCGATATCGACGCGGTCAGAGCACGTGACCCTGCTGCCAAGAGCGATATTGAGGTACTGCTTTTGTATTCGGGCGTGCACGCGCTGCTGGCTTACCGCGTTTCGCATCGCTTGTATCTATCCAAGCATTATTTCTCGGCACGACTGGTCAGCCAGCTTGCAAGATTTTTTACCGGTGTGGAGATCCACCCCGGTGCCACCATCGGCAAGGGCTTGGTGATCGACCACGGCGCGGGCGTTGTGATCGGTGAGACGGCAGAGATCGGAGATAACTGCACGCTCTATCAGGGCGTGACGCTGGGCGGTACGGGCAAGGACGTGGGCAAGCGACACCCGACCTTGGGTGACGGCGTGCTTGTCGGCGCGGGTGCTAAGGTGCTGGGACCTTTTACCGTATCGGACGGCAGTAAGGTCGCGGCAAACGCGGTGGTGCTTAAGGAGATCCCCGAAAACAGCACGGCGGTGGGCATTCCCGCACGCGTGGTCAAAAAGGACGGTGAGCGCGTTGCCGCTCCCGGTGCAGATCTTGACCAGGTGCACATCCCCGACCCCGTCAAGGACGAGATCACAAGGCTTGAGCAGCGGCTTGCACGGATGCAGGCAGAGCTGGAGGAGCTTAAGCGCGACAAGTAAAAGAATAGCGGTAAATATAGTAAAAGCAGAAGCCTTGATAGGCTTCTGCTTTTTGTTGTGAGGAAATGAAAACGGTTAGGATACGCGCCGAAAGGCCGTCCCCTCGGGGGAAGGAGGGAACCCACAAGCGCAGCGCAGTGGGAGGAAGGGGAACGCGCGTAAAAGTTGGATAAGCAAACATTTCGCAGGATTTTGCGGATAATAAAAAACAATACTGTCCCAAATTCATCACGATACCCCTTCCTCCCCGTACGCCTACGCTACGGGGTCCCCTCCTTCCCCCGAGGGGACGGCTTTTTTGCGTCCGAGGTGATCCCATTATCCAATATTACGGCTGCCTGCATAATCCTGCTCGTCCTTACATATATTACCACAGGGGTTGTCCGCGCAAAGGTATTTACAACAACACTTTCCTGTGTTATAATAGGCATGGAAATATATTTCACTATGATTTGACATAAAAGGATGGATTACGATGAAAATGTGTAAAATAGTAGCAGGGCTTGCAGCACTTTCCGTAGCGGCAAGCGTGCTTGCGGTGGCGGTGGGGGCGGTTGAGCCCTCGTACAAGGTATCGGACCAATACAAGGATACGTTGTATTACGAAAATCTGCTCTCCTACGAGCTGACGGGTGACGGGGCGACCGACGTGGTTGCCATTGCGCTTTCCCAACTTGGTTATCACGAGGGCAACGGCAACGCGGATCTGGACGGCATGAATTCGGGCGGCAACAAGAATTTTACCGAATATAACGTGCTGTTTGGCAAGCTGGATAACGGTGAGGGCAACGGCACAAGCTACGGATATGCGTGGTGCGCGGCGTTCGTCAACTGGTGCTTGCGCCAGGCGGGCGTGGAGAAGGATCTGACGGGCGGCATGTACGTATCCTGCCATGCGTGGAGAAGCTGGTTTGTGAGCGAGGGCGCAAAGGTGGGCGCATCCTATCATGCGCGCACGGATGATTACATACCCAAAAAGGGCGATCTGATCTTTTATAAGAGCCTGACGGCAACGCATAACCGCTCAAGCGACCATATCGGCATCGTGCTGAAATGTGAAAACGGCATCGTATACGCCATAGAGGGAAACGGCGATAACCGCGTTGCGTTGCACGAGTACGATCTTGGCAACCGCTATATCGTGGGCTACGGCAGCATTGCGTACAAGACCGCAGACGTACCCGAGGTGGATCATTACGCCACCGATGCGTATGCACCCGGTTTTTATATTGCGGACAAAGCCAAAATTGCAGCGTATGCCGGACCCGACAGCAGCACGGGCAAGGTTGCCAATCTGACCTCGGGTGCGGTCTACCGCATCACGGCGGTGCAGGGCAAGTACGGCAGCGTGGTGTTGGAGGATGGCAGCACCGTTTGGGTGTCTCTGAAGCGTTTTACACCCATGACGGCAGATCCTGCATATGAGATTAAGGTCGAGGCAGGGGAGCAAAGCGTAAGTGCAAGCGTGGCGCAGGGCGCGTCGTGGCAGATCCCCGCGCTGACCTTGGATGCGGATGCTCTTGGCTTGCGCACGGGCGAGAGCGGTGAGATTTACGCGCCCGGGCAGGTCATCACGCCTGCGTCGGATATGACGCTGCAGATGGCGTATGCGCAGGAGAGTGAGAGCGAGAGCGAGACCGAGCAGGCAACCGAGGAGGTAACCGAGCAGGTAACAGAGACCGAGCATGTGACCGAGAGCGAGGCTGAGCAGGAGAGCGGGACCGCGCAGAGTGCGGACAAGGGCTGTAACGGTGCGGTGGGCACGGCAGCCATCGGATTGCTGATTGCGTGCGGTGCTGCGTTGGCAGGCACCAAGAAAAAGGAATAAGGATACGTTGCAAAAAAGGCTATCTCGTTATGAGATAGCCTTTTGTTTATATGATTGGGGATAAAAAAGAACCCCATTGAAATCAATGGGGTTCGGGGAGGAAACAAATTACTGAGCAGTTTCGAGCTCTTTGCCTTCAGCGTTTACCTTGAAGCTGCCAGTCTTAACGGACTTGAACTCGTAGTTCCAGTCGATAACAGCTGCTGCATCAGCCTTTGCATTACCATCGTCGTGGTGTTCAGGCTTGATTTCAGCAGTCTCACTACCGTCAACCTCCTTGTCAAATGTTACAGTTACAGCAGTAGGCTTGCCATCGGTGCAAGCGACCTTAATAGATACGATATTGGCAGTTTCTTGAGCATATGCAAGTTCAATAGCACTCTCAACCTGGTTCATGAAATCAACGTCAGCAGCGTTCTGCGCCTTACCGATGAAAGTAGCAAAAGTGGGGATTGCAACAGCTGCGAGGATAGCCATGATCGCGATAACAACGATCAGCTCAACCAGAGAAAAACCCTTATTGTTTCTCATTTGAAAAAATCTCCTTTAATATGTAGAATTTAAGTTTTGGCATAATTGCCACAATACGAACATTGTAATTATACTGTATGTACAAAACAAATGCAATACTTTTGCACGGATTGCACAAACATCCGCACGAATCGACAAAAGCGAAAAAAAGAAGTGATATTCCGCCTGCGGCAGAGTGGTATTTTTGCTTGCGCAAAAGTGATATTCTGCCTGTGGCAGAGTGATATTGATCCGCATGCAAGCGTGCATGCAGATCAGTTGTGCGACGCTCGCGTCGCACAAGGGGACGCAATTTTGGCTCCTTTTTGATATAATAAGGCAAAAGCAAGGAAGGAGTGATATATATAACAGTAAAAGAGATCATCACGCAGGCAAGCAATCTGCTCTCGGGACAAGTGGACGAGGCGACGCTGCTTTCGTGGTTTAACGACATTGAAATGATGGTGCAAACGCAGCTGTTCGGGCTGTCGAATGCAGATGCGGTGACTTACACGCAGGAAAATATAGACGCAGAACCCGTGGTCAAGGGGCACTATGAGCGCGTGTACAGCTATTGGCTGCTTGCCAGAGGACATTCGCGCCTGAAAAACGATGCAGGGTATGCGCGATATCGCAAGCTGTATATTGCGGAGTATGAGGCGTATCGCAAATGGGTCATCCGCACGTACGGTGTGCCCAAGTCGCAAGCCGAGCAAAACAGAGTGTATCTGAGTGCCTATAGCCTTGCGCAAAAGTTTGGCTTTAAGGGTACGGAGCAGGAATGGCTTGCATCGCTGCACGGTGCGGACGGGCAAAACGGCTACAACGGCAAGGACGGTGCCCCCGGTGCGGACGGTCGCGATGGTGTGGACGGTCGCGATGGCGTGGACGGTCGCGATGGTGTGGACGGCAAGGACGGAGCGATGGGACCCCAAGGCCCGCAGGGCGAGAAAGGCGAGAAAGGCGACCCCGGTGAAGTCGGACCGCAGGGTGAAGTCGGCCCCAAAGGTCCGCAGGGCGAGGCGGGACCCCAAGGCCCGCAGGGTGAGAAGGGTGATCCCGGTGAGGTCGGTCCCCAAGGCCCGCAGGGCGAAGTCGGACCCCAAGGTCCGCAGGGGGAAAAAGGTGACAAAGGTGACCCCGGTGAGGTAGGTCCGCAGGGACCGCAGGGTGAAGTCGGCCCCCAAGGCCCGCAGGGTGAAAAGGGTGCCCCCGGTGAAGTCGGACCGCAGGGACCGCAGGGCGAGAAAGGTGAAGTCGGACCCAAAGGCTCGCAGGGTGAAGTCGGACCCCAAGGCCCGCAGGGTGAAGTCGGACCGCAGGGCGCAAAGGGCGACCCCGGTGAGGTTGGTCCACAGGGTCCGCAAGGTGAGGTTGGACCCCAAGGCCCACAGGGTGAAAAAGGTGTCAAAGGCGACAAAGGCGAGCAAGGCGAGCAGGGCATCCCGGGACGCGACGGCAAGGACGGCACGTCTTTACAATACGATCTGCAATACGACCCCACAACGCACGTGCTGTGCTTGCTCTGCAACGGCGCGGTGATACGCAGCTTTGATCTGACGCAAACGGCCGACGTGGAAGATCTGATCGGCATTCTGGACTTGGATGGCGCTAATCTATTGGACAGCGACGGTGCGGTGATCCTGCCTGCCGCAGCATAAAAGCGGCTGGGGCATTTACCAATGTGATTAAGTTAAGAGTTTTTAAAAAATCACAGGGATATAGCGCGAAGAAACCGTTTGTATTCGCGCTCTCCCCCCTGCGCTTGGAACAAGCCGGCGCCAGCCTTCCCCCCTCCCGGAGGGGGGCTTTGCCAGTTGTCCGCCCATTCATTTTCAAGTTGTCCGCTGAAATATCGGTTTTCACGCAGATTTCGGTAAATCTAGTTACCGTTGACGGTCGAGTTTCGGTTTAGAAAAGCGCGATGCTACCCTCAGAGCCCCCCTCCGGGGAGTTGCCTGCAAGCAGGCTCACGCAGCCTGCGGCGGCGTGTAGGGGGCTGTTACGCGCTGCCCTGTGCCAAGCGCAGGGGGGAGAGCGCGAATAGAATGAATTTTGGACGCTGATATTGCAAAAACAAGGTTGCTTCTTAACTTAAAGACATTGGGTCATTCACTTGACTCTTCACATCTTCACAAATAAAAAGGGGCTGAGTGAATCACTCAGCCCCTTACTGCAATTTGCGTATTATTGATAACTTGGGAAGCTCAATTTGCCCGTTGCGGCGTCGGCACACAGACGCGCCATCTGCTCGCAGGATTCCTGTCTGCCGTTGCGCGTCCACTCGATGAATACGTGGAAGAATGCGCCCGCGTAGAAGCGCAGCAGATACTTTTCGGTATCGGGGTGGGCTGCTGTGCCCAAAAAGGTTTGGTCCATGTTGCGCGCGATGCACTCCAAGATCAATCCGTCCAGCCCTGCGGTCAGCGCGGCGTTGACCAGTGCCTCATACTGCCCCAGCATTTCAAAGAGCGTGTAGTAGTATTGATACGTGTCGCGATACAGATCCTGCTCCACGATCTTATTGTGAAAACGCTCGCCTACGTCGCTCATAAATCTACGCAAAATATCCTCTTTGGAGGAATAATTGCGATAGTAGGTCATGCGCGAAACGTCAGCTTTCTGTGTAATTTCGGTAATGGTGATGCTTGCGTAATCCTTTTGGCTCATCAGCTCGGTCAGCGCGGCAACAATGCGCTCTCTTGCAAACAGGTTTTGGTCTTTGGTTCTGGGCATTTTGTTCTCCGTGATACAATGCATTGAATTTTGTCACTATTGGAAATTAGTTTATCATAAAAGATGGATAAAGTCAATAGATATTTTTGAATTTCCGCACGCAAGCGCGAATTTGTGGTTGACAAATTGCGAAAAATCCGATATAATGCAGATAGTTTGTGACAAAACTGTAACGAAAGAGGATGATCGTATGAGTAAACGTAACCAACCCCCTCGTTTTGATTTCAAAAAGAAGCCGCGCAAGCCCGGTTTTCTGATGGGCGTGGCAAAGCATATCATCAGCTTGCCCGACCTGCGCCATAGACCCTATAAGCTTGAAAGACGCGGCATGGAGGAGCTTGACGGCAAGCCCTACCTTTGTCTGATCAACCACGCGTCCATGGTTGACCTCAACGTTATGCTGCACGCGACCAACGGTGCACCCGTCAACAACGTCATGACCTTGGAGGGATTTCGTGATTTCACCGAGCCGCTGATGCGTCACCTTGGCGTGCTGGGTAAGCGCAAGTACGTGCAGGATTTTCAGCTGATCAAGAATATGAAATACTGCGTGGATAAGCTGCAGACGGTATTCGTGCTGTTTCCCGAGGCGAGATACACCTTGGACGGCTGCACCTCGTATCTGACCCCCTCGCTGGGCAGCTTGGTCAAGTTTTTGCGCGTGCCCGTGGTGGTCATTCGCATTCACGGCAACCACGTTTCCTGCCCGCACTGGAACTGGATCAATAAAAAAGGACCCATCGAAGCGGAAATGTACCCCATCGTCAGCGCAGAGGAGACCAAGACGCTGTCCGCGGACGAGATCTACGCGCGCATTGTGGACAACTTCCAATATGACGATTACGCATGGCAAAAGCAAAACAATATCGTGCTGGATCACCCGCAGCGTGCGCACGGTCTGCATTCGCTGCTGTATAAGTGCGCAAAATGCGGCACAGAGGGAAAGATGCACTCCGAGGGTATTCACCTTTGGTGCGAGGAATGCGGCAAGAAGTGGGAGATGACCGAGCTTGGTGAGCTCAAGGCGCTTGAAGGCGAGACCGAATTTTCGCACATTCCCGATTGGTCGAAATGGGAGCGCGCTTGCGTGCGCGAGGAGATCAGAAACGGCACGTATTTCTTTGAGGACGAGGTCGTTGTGGAAACGCTGCCCAACGCGCGTAAGTTCTACCACCAGGGTAAGGGTAAGCTGACCCAGACGCCCGAGGGCACGTTCCTTGATTGCGAGAGCGTGTACGGAGAGCCCTTGCACGTGGAGTGGAAGGCACTCAACTTAGACAGCATGCACGTGGAATTTGACTATAAAAAGAGCCGCACCGCCAAGGGTGACTGCGTGGATCTTTCGGTGCCGGACGACAGCTATTGGTGCTATACTACCAAGCGCGACGTCATTGTCAAGTTGGCGTTTGCCACAGAGGAGATCAACTTCTTTGCCAAGGAGCAAGCCGAGGCACAGAAGGCAGCGAAATAAATGCAGAATTTGGGCTGAGTCATTCACTCAGCCCTTTTCTTGTACTTTTTTGTCTATGCATTTGATTGGTTTTGCAAGAGAATGTCCGCTTTGGTGCGGGAGCGTCCGCGTGATGTACCTCATCCACCGCAACCGCAATGGACAGGCAAATGATGCGGATATGCGCTATAAAGGCGTCCCCCGGGGGGAAGCTGGCGCGCAGCGACTGAAGGGGAATGCGAAAGTTTAGCCGTACGGGAATCGAACCGAATTGCCCGAGGGCGATGCATTTATGCGTCTTTCGGCGTGCTTTTACTCGCAAGATTGGTATCTTGCTTCGCAAAATCTCACCAAAATCCATCAAAAA
>JAZOVZ010000101.1:0-19270 GCA_045658965.1 Eubacteriales bacterium | reverse complement strand
GCCCCACAAAAAAACCGCCCCGCAGCCGGGGGCTGGGGGTACGTTTTTATTTTTAAGGATGTGCTTCCTCGTAGGTCCAGCTGCGGAAGTCCTCGGGAGTGTGGACTGCATCGGGATCGGTATAGTCGATAAAGTAAATGTCCTTAAAGGTATTGCCGCTCTCATCAAAGTCGTCAATGTTGTCAACCCAGTCAGCTGCGTTGTAGAATACGCTGACGAACTTTCTGGGCATATCTGCGGTGTAGGACTCGGACTGGCAGTAAGAGAAGGTCATTTCCAGATTCTCTACGTGACAGTTGGTGAAGGAATCCGCATCCACGTTGCCGGTTGCATCGTAACCGATAAAGCCTGCAAGGTTGTGGAAGCCGCTCATCTTACCGTTCTTGACCGAGCAATCGGTAAATTCAGGCGTGCCTGCAAATACGCCGCCGATAAAGCCTGCAACACGGAAGGAAATGGGGTGACCGCCGTTTGCGGGATCCTGATTGTTATAATCCAGCCAGCCGTTGAGATTGATGTTGGAAACGTGGCAGTTTTCAAAGGTTACCCATGCGTTGCCGTATACGTTACCGACGAATACGCCGACGTGACGCTCCCAAGCCTCGATGTTTACGTTATCAAAGTTGAGGTTCTTAAATTCCAGATCGTACTCTGCATTCTGAATAAAACCAAAGCCGTAAGGATAGAAGTGCGCAGCATCCTCCAAGGGCTCGTCGGTTCCTGCAATGGTCATGTTCTTGATAGTGTGGCCGTTACCTTCAAAGGTCACGCAATCCAGGAATGCGCCGTCTACGGGGATCCAGTTGTAGCCCGCAAGGTCGATATCTGCGGTGAAGTTGACGGTAACCTCAAAGTAATCGGTGCCTTCCTCGATGATGGTGTTTGCCCATGCAATCAGCTCCTCGGCGGTGCCGATGTTGATCGCGCCCTCAACGGGTGCGCTGGTGTTATCGGTGGTTACTTCCTCGGTGGTCTCCTCTGTGGGAATCTCGGTGGTCTCCTCGGTGGGAGCCTCGGTTACCTGCTCGGTGGGAGCATCGGTCTGGGCTGCGGTGGTGTCGGTAGGCTCATTGCCCTTGTCGCACGCAACCATAGCTGCGAGCATGGACAGGCACAAAAGTGCTGCCAGGATCAGGGAAAGCTGTCTTTTCATAATATCCTCCATAGTTGTATTTGGGGTCTGTGATATTATCATAACACATCCGTATTTTTTTGTCAACAGCAATCTTGACAGTCGTCACAAATTCATCCCGAGATTTGCTCAACATTCTTGACAAAGTGTGCCGTGTAGAGTATAATAAAAGTACCGATCATTTACAAAAAGGAGCTGTATTTATGGCAATTTTAGCGCAGACACCCCCTATGGGCTTTAATACCTGGAACACCTTTGGCGCAAACATTAACGAGCAGATGATGCTTGAGATCACCGATATGATCGTGGAGCAGGGCTACCGCGAAGCAGGCTACGAATACGTGGTGATTGACGACTGCTGGTCCTTGCGCGAGCGCGACGAGAACGGCAATTTGGTGCCCGATCCCGAAAAATTCCCCCACGGTATGAAGTACGTTGCCGACTACGTGCACTCCAAGGGACTCAAGTTCGGTATGTACTCCTGTGCCGGCACGCGCACCTGCGCAGGCTTCCCCGGCTCCTTTGACCACGAATATCAGGACGCTCGCCTGTTTGCTTCCTGGGGCGTGGATTTCTTGAAGTACGATTACTGCTACTTCCCCGCTAACGGTGACTGTAAGAACCGCTATCTGACCATGGCGCAGGCCCTGCGTGCTTCGGGCAGAGATATTCTGTTCTCCGCCTGCAACTGGGGCTGGCACGAGCCTTGGAACTGGATGCGCAGCATCGGTGCGCACATGTACCGCTCTACCGGTGACATCTGGGATAACTTCCCCTCCACCTCGGGCATTATGAAAAGTCAGATGGACAAGTTCAACGCCAACGCAGCAGGCTGCTTCAACGATATGGACATGCTGACCGTCGGCATGAACGGTCAGGGCAACGTAGGCGACCCGAACTGCAATACCTATACCGAATATGAAACGCAGTTTGCTTACTGGTGCTTCTGCGGCGCGCCCTTGATGATGGGTGCGGATATCCGCAAGGTTGGCGAGGAATACCGCACGCTGCTGCAGCACAAGGGGCTGATCGCGCTCAATCAGGATGCGGAGTGCCGCCCTGCTTTGATGCTCAAGGAATGGAACGGCTACAATACCTTCGTCCGCCATCTGGCTGACGGTGAGTTTGCCATCGGCGTATTCAACTTCCACGAAAACAATCAGTACGCCGTGGTCATGTTCTCCGATCTGGGCGTACCCGTAGGCTCGGGCGTTAAGTTAGAGCTGACAGACGTGATGACAGGCGAGAAGCTTGCTCCCAGATGCGACGATCTCTTAGTAGAGGTCAAGGGACACCACTTCCGTATTTACCGCGCAAAATTCATCGATTGATTACATGGATACCTTCAGACACAGCCGCCCCATTTCGACAGGACAGGCTGCAGACGCTTACTGCGCAGAGTGCGGAGCTCCCATGAGCGGCGACGAGGCTGCGCTCAACTATAAGCTGATCGACAAAAAGACCACACGCTTTCTCTGCCCTCTCTGCCTTGGCAAAAAAATGGGAGAGACCCCCGAGCATTTACGTAAAATGATCACGCTGTTCCGCAAGCAGGGGTGCACGCTGTTCACCCCGTGGAAAGAGGACTGAATACTACGATTTTTTATAAGGAGATACGATATGAAGCCTATTAACAAGTATATTGATCACACCAACTTAAAGCCCTTTGCAACCGCTGCCGACATCCAAAAGCTGTGTGCAGAGGCAGCAGAGCATCATTTTGCATCGGTCTGCGTCAATCCCGCTGACGTAGCCCTTGCGCACAGCCTCTTAAAGGACACCGACGTGATGACCTGCACGGTCATCGGCTTCCCTCTTGGCAAGAACGTGACCGCCATCAAGGTGGAGGAGACCAAGGCGGCTTACCGCGACGGCTGTGACGAATTTGACATGGTCATCAACGTAGGCAAGCTCAAGGACAGAGATCTTGACTACGTTTGCGCTGATATTGCGGCTGTTGTGGCAGCGGCGCAAGGCAAGACGGTCAAGGTCATTATCGAGACCGGTCTGCTTACCGACGAGGAGATCGCCATTGCAACCCAGCTTTCCTGCAAGGCAGGCGCGCACTTCGTCAAGACCTGCACGGGCGTCAACCCCGGTGCTGCTACGGTAGAGGCGATCACCATTATGAAGGCAAACAAGACCGAGAACGTGCAGATCAAGGCATCGGGCGGCGTTAAGACCTACGAGGCGGCTCTTGCCATGATCGCTGCGGGTGCTGACCGCATCGGTACCTCCTCGGGCATTGCAATCGTTTCGGGCGGCGTTGGCACGAGTGATTATTGATACGCTTTGCACATGATAAAAGAGGCTGAGTTTTTGAACTCGGCCTCTTCATTTTTATTTTTTCATTTTACGATCGGGCTTGACTTCCCCCACTCTTCTGTGTTAAAATGAATGCAAGATAACACTCGGAAATAGCAACGGATCTTACTGACAAAAGTATCGCAAAGGAGTATGAATATGGGCAATAATCCTCACTATTTAGCACAAGCCGAAGACCACAAGATACTGGATGAAAACGTATTCTATATTGAGAACGAACACATCAAATTCGGCATCAATACCGAGCTTGGCGGCACGGTCACCTATCTTGCCGAGCATGGAAAAAACAATTTGATCAACAGCGCAGACTGGGGCAGACAGGTGCAGTTGTCCTTTTATTCCGGTCCCGTTCCCTTTCATCCGGAGGGAACAGAGATGGGAACAAACTGGACGCACACCGGTTGGAATCCCATTCAAACGGGAGATTGCTTCTTTAACCGCGCCAAGCTGGTTGACTACAAGGTGGAAGGAAACACGCTGTACGTCAAGTGCATCCCCATGCAGTGGGCGCTCAACAACGTGCCCGGAGACTGCACCTTTGAGCTTTGGTACACGCTGGACGGCAAAACCGTGAACGTGACCGCACGACTCAATAACAACCGCTCCGATAAGACGCAATACCGCGCTTGCGGTCAGGAGCTTCCCGCTGTTTACACCAATGGCGAATACTATCGCATCGTTTCCTACGTGGGCGAGCATCCCGGAACGGACGGCAAGCTGACCGAGATCGTCAGCAAGAACACCGGCGATCGCAACTGGCCCTCCGAGTTTATGCTGTATCCCGAGGGTTGGGTCGCTTTGGTCAATGACGACGACTATGGTCTGGGCGTTTACAATCCCCATACCTGCGCTGCCGTCGGCGGCTTTGCAGGTGGCGTGGAACTCATGGGCATAGGCGGTGCCAAGGATTTTCAGACCGCAACCGTCAGCCCCACCACAAGTGTCATACTCGATCACAACATCGTTTACACCTTCCACTTCTCCCTGATCGTTGGCGACCTCGCTTCCATTCGTAAGACCGCCCTGGCACTTGATGCCAAGGTCGATCACAGAAGCTTTGATTTTAGCAAGGACCGTCAAAATTTCTATTACCACAACACCACGGACAAAGGATACGGCAACCAGGATTGCTTAGATTTCGATTTTGATCACGACGTATGGCTGCGCTCGCCCTTTATCTACGTTTCGGCAGGTGAATGCAAAAAGATTTTGCTGGATGCCGCGATTGAGGGCGGTGAGATCGAAGGCGTTGCGGGCTTCCGCGTTTACAGCGAGAGTACGACACCCGAACGCAAGGGCTCGCCCTGCTCTTGGGCAGAGGTTCCCTTCAAGCTGACGGGTGACGGCGAGAGAAGGATCCACGAGATCGACATCTCCGCCATTGACAAGCCCTACTACACGATCAACCTGATATTCAGAACCAAAGGACATGCAAAGGTCTATTCCTTTGAGTTGAAATAAGCAAAAAGCAAACGGATGCGCAATACCCGAAAGGTATTGCGCATCCGCATCTTTTATTTGAATTCCTTGTAATCCGCGGTCAAAAAACGTTCACGCATGATGGTGTAGTGCTCGCGGGTGGGGTCGCCCTGCAGAATGCCCAGCTCCCTTTTGAGTGCCGAGATCAGCAGCTCGGGGTTGAGGTTGCGGGCAGAGCCGGTTGCAAGGCGCAAATGCATGACAACACTCTTGCACTCGTCGCACCAGCCGATCTTGCTTTGGTCGATCAAGGGAATGATATTGATCTCCTTATCGCCCGACTTGCTCTTTTTGGTCATGAGCACCTCGTCACGCGAAAGCACCGCGGCAATCTTGCCTGCCGTAGCGGGGCTGCCGCCCGTCGTGCAGATCTTGACCGTATAATCGGCAAACGCCACGTCGTTTGCATCGGTCTTTGCCTCGTAAGCCTCCAGCACGTACATCTCATCGGTCAGCTCGCAGTTGAGCTGGCGCACGATATTCTCCATGGAGATCTCGCGCTCGATACGGATATCCAAAAACTCGCATTCACTCTCGGTACCGATCGAAAGCGGATAACCGAACGAGATCTTGGGGTGCGGGTTAAAGCCCTTGGTGTACCACATCGGGATCCCCGCGCGAATCAGCACGCGGTGAATGGTTCTCTGCAAATCAAGGTGCGACACATACTGCAGATTTCCCTTCTTGCAAAAACGGATACGCACCGTCTTGGGCTGCTCCAACATCGGCAGCAGATGCTTGGTATAACAGGTCAACATCATTTGCCTCCTTTCGGGCAAGGCGTACGCTCGCCACCCATACAGTTTGCACCGCAGCCCGAGCATTGCTCGCGGCAGGAGGGTGTGGTCTTTTCCTCATAAGCCTTGGCACGTTCGCGCAAGAGGAACGCCTTGGTCACGCCGCAATCGATGATATCCCACGGCAGCACCTCGTCAAGTCCGTAGGCGCGGTTTGCATAGAATGCAGGGTCAATGCCCGCTTCTTCAAATACTTCGATCCACTTGTCGTAGTCGAAAAACTCGCTCCATGCGTCAAACATAAAGCCCTTTTGGTGTGCCAGAGCCATTGCCTTTGCAAGGCGGCGGTCGCCTCTTGCCAGCACCGCTTCAATGCGGCAGACCTTGGCATCGTGGTGGGTATAGCGCACGCGCTTGTCGCGGTTGCACTCGCCCACGTATCTCTGCTTTTCCTGCATGACCTCCAAGGTGTCCTGCGCCTCCCATTGGAAGGGGGTGAAGGGCTTGGGAATAAAGGGAGATACGCTGATGGTGACCTGCACACCGCGCGACTTGTTGCGGTTAGGATTCTGATGGTACGCCACGCAAACGCGGTGCGCAAGCGTGGTAATGCCCTCCAAGTCTTCATTGGTCTCGGTGGGCAAGCCCTGCATGAAATACAGCTTGACCGTGCTCTTGCCTGCGTCAAACGCCACGTTTACCGCACGCATCAAGTCTGCTTCTTCTACGTTCTTGTTGATCACGTCACGCAATCTCTGCGTGCCAGCCTCGGGTGCAAAGGTCAGAGAGCCCGAGCGCACCGATGCAATTCTGTCCATCAGCTCCTTGGTAAAGCTGTCCACGCGCAAGGAGGGCAGCGAGAGATTGATCATATTCTCATCCGTCCAAGTCAGCAGCTTGTCGGTCAGCTCCTCCACCTTGGTATAATCGCTGATCGAAAGCGAGGAAAGCGAGATCTCCTCGTATCCGGTTGCCTCAAAGAGTGCCTTTGCCTGGCAATCCAACGTGCCGGGCGTCTTTTCACGCACGGGTCTGTATACCATGCCCGCCTGGCAGAAGCGGCAACCGCGGATGCATCCGCGCGCAACCTCCAGCATGATGCGGTCGTGCACCGTTTCGGTATAGGGCATGACCAGCTTTTCGGGGAAAAACGCCTTGTCCATATCCTCGACGATCTGCTTTTGCACCTTGGCAGGTACGTCGTCATACAGAGGGGTATAGCACTTGACGGTGCCGTCCTCGTTATACTGTACGTCGTAGAGCGAGGGCACGTAAACGCCCTTGACGGTGGCAGCCGCGCGGTGCAAAAACGCCTCTTTGGTATAGCTGCCCTCGTCCTTCATGGTGACGTACAATCTCACGATCTCGGTCAGCATCTCCTCGCCCTCACCGATGTTGAACAGGTCAAAGAACTCTGCCACGGGCTCGGGATTGTAGGTGCAGGGACCGCCGCCGATGATCAGGGGGAACTCCTCTCCCCTGTCCTTTGCGTAAATGGGAATGCCCGCAAGTCCCAGCATGTTCAGCACGGTGGGATAGCACATCTCATACTGCAAAGTAAAGCCGACAAAGTCAAACTCGGTCAGCGCGTCGCCCGATTCGTGTGCCCACAGCGGAATGTCGTATTTCTGCATCTGCTCCTGCATATCCACCCACGGTGCATAGCTGCGCTCACACCAGATATCCTGCTCGGCATTGAGTCTGGAATACAGAATACGCACGCCGAGATTGGACATGCCGATCTCATAGGTATCGGGAAAGCAGAAAGCGAATCTTGCCTTGACTTGGCTCTTATCCTTGATGATCTGACCGTATTCACCGCCCGCGTAGCGTCCGGGCTTTTGCACGGTCTTAAGTACTGTTGCAATTTTCTGATTCATAGTCTAATTCCTTTTATTTAGTCTTACGCATCTCGCCCAAAAGTCCCGTACAAACAACGGGAATGGCGGTCAACCACAAAAGCTGATACAAAAGCAGCAAGAGCGGCCACGCATACGAAATCAATCCAAGCACCGAGAGCAGCACGACCAAAGCTGCAGTCAGCGCAAGATAGGTAAAGCGCAGCACCAAGCCCCAAATGCGCACGCGGCGCAGCTTACGGCATGCCAGTATCGGAAGCAGCACGTCCTCGGGGGCACGGGTAGCGATCACACCGCAATCCAGCACCATCTGCTCCAATGCACCCTCGTATTCACGCTGACGCTCAATGGCTATGCCCGCATCTCCCGCACGCACACGCATGGTCTCCGCATTGATGCAGGGGTCGTAGGTCACGATCACGGGCTCAATGCCCTCTGCCTGCAGCTGCTTTGCACGCAGCAGAAATTCGCGGCGCATTTCGTAATCCACCGAGTAGCCCACACGGAACTGTCCGTCAAAGGCAACGTAGATCACCGCGCTGTTCTTGCGCTTTTTGTAATTCTTTTCATGCTCCCTGCGAGGCAGACGCACGTCGCGCGCCGCAAGGTAATCGTAATCACCCATCATCACGCAGGTAATGCCGTTCATGTAAAGCGTCAAGCCGTTTTCGGCAACGCTCATGATCTCGATCTTGACCGGCTCGTCCGATTCGGGCTGACCGTCAGCCGCAATATCGGCAAGCGTACCGCCAAGTGCACGCAAAAGCACGCGAACCTTGTCCATATAGGTGTTGATATCGCAATCGCCGCGCACGGTGATCTGCGAGGAGCCGTATGCGGTAAACATCTGTCCTGCATCAAACATCAGTGCCTTGACGTCGCGGTACTCCTCGGGCGCTCCCGCACCGATCACGGCGCAACCCTGCTGCCATAGCGTCTTGCCCGCAACAAACGTGGGAATGGCACCAAAGAGCAGCATGGAAAGCGGCATGGCTGCATTGATGCATACCATAAACGCGCTCAGCGCGCTCATGCCCTGCCCAGTTGCAATATAGCTTGCAGCGGCACACGTGATTGCGCAGACCAAAATGACGCTGTAGATCACGGTCAGCGCGATACCACGCTCGTTCCCTGCTCCCGTGCGGCGGAAATATCCCCCGACAAAGCTCAGCTTGCGCACGCGGTACGCACCCGCACGCGATCTGCGTATCGGCTCTTCACCCTTAACGGGCAGGCGGGATTGCGCGGCAGTATCTGCCACCTTTTCAATGCCGTAACGCGGTTTGCCCGTGCGTATTACCTTGAAATTACGTTCTTGATGATACAGATCCAGCACGTCGGCAATGGCGCAAAGCGTCAGCGCAAGCACCGGAATGCTGTTAAACATCATATAATTCCGATCGGTCAAAAATACCAGTATCAAATCGTACCCCAAGGTTGCTGCCAACAGCAAAGCAGGTACGCAATATTGATTATGTATGCGCGTAAACATGCTGCGCAAGCCATACCACAGCCTGCGGCCCGACACAGCTGCCGCAAAGAATACGACGATTGCTGCGATCAGCGGATAGATGGGCGTGGTCACGATAACGGGCACGCCGCCACGCAAAAAGCCCAGCAGATATGCATTATCCAGCGCGATCAGCAAAAACAGTGAAAGCACGCACGCCACAAGGCGCACGATCACAAACGGCTTTTCACGGCGGTAGGATTGTCTGATATCTGCCTCGTCGGCAGCGTCCACGTATTCCTTACCGCGCCATGCAAAGCAAAGCGGATTGTCCGTCCCCTGCCCCAGCATACGGCTCTTATGAGAAAGCTTGGCGTTATGCACGCGTGCACTGCCCACCTTGCCCTTGACCTCTTGCTCATAGCCCAGTGCCGCCATCATTTGGATATCCTTTTCATCCAAACGTACGCCAAGCGCATCCACGTCAGCCGCTGTCGCGTCAGGCTTTGCCACGCGCCCCTGCTGCGGATCGTTTTCGGGATAGGCGGGAGCATCCGCAACGGGCACAGGCTCTAAAACGAATGCTGCCTCGGGCTCGTTTTGCTGGTCTTGCGCAGGCGATTGCTCCTCTTCCTTAGCTTGCGCGGACGCCGCGGGGATGTCCGCTGAATATTCGGCACGCATCTGCGCTTTGACTGCTGCGACCGATTGCTTCCATTCCTCCAAGGAATCCAGCAGCATATCCACGTAATTTTCCTCTTGCTCGGACGCGGACTCCGTGGCTTCCGGTTCTATATTTTCGTTCTCTTCGGTGAGCTCGGCCTCTTCGATGAACTCATCCTCTTCGACAAACTCTTCCTCTTCGATGAATTCTTCCTCTTCGGTAAGCTCGTCCTCTTCGACAAACTCATCCTCTTCGATGAGCTCGTCCTCTTCGATGAATTCTTCCTCTTCGACAAACTCTTCCTCTTCGATGAACTCTTCCTCTTCGGTGAATTCGTCCTCTTCGATGAACTCTTCCTCTTCGATGAGCTCGTCTTCTTCGGTGAACTCGTCCTCTTCGACAAACTCTTCCTCTTCGACAAACTCGTCCTCTTCGATGAACTCGTCCTCTTCGACAAACTCGTCCTCTTCGATCAACTCGTCATCCTCATCAAGGAATTGCTCCAATTCATCCTGTGCGACCAGCGCTTCATATTCCGCGATCTCGGCAGCGTCTTCCTCGTCGATTTCAAGAAATTCTTGGTCCTCAATGACCTCTTCTTCCTCGATGATCTCTTCTTCCTCGATGATCTCTTCGTCCTCGATGATCTCATCTTCCTCGACGACCTCGTCGTCCTCAAACCAAGGCAGCTCGTCCTCGGGAATCTCGCCATCGGGCGATTCTTGCGTCCCCCCAATGGACGTTTCCTGTCTGAATTGCTCGACGATCTGTGCTTGCGCCTGCGCTTTGATCTGCTCCTTGATCACTTCCGCGTCGGCGGGCTCGTTTGCGGGCGATTCGTAAGTCGCCTCTACGAGAACATCCTCGGGTTCGCGGGCGGATATGGAATCCGCCCCTACGTCGTCCTCGGGCTCGTCTTCGGGCGATTCGTAAGTCGCCTCTACGTCGTCCTCTTCCTCGTCGGGCATAAAATCCTCGGCGCTGAAAAGATCGGTGGTCTTGGGTTTGGCGGCAGGCTTGGTCTTCCCCTGATTGCCAAACATTTCAACCAGCATTTTTGCAAACGCCTCGTCATCCGCTTCGACGTCTGCGTCTTCGCTCTCGTCACGCTCCGCACTCTCATACGACCGCTTGAGTCGCTCTACCATTTCGTCCACGCTCTCTTCGGAATACTCCTGCTTTTTCTTTGCCAAGCTACCGCCCCCTTTCCGTAAATTTTTCGTGCATATCAGCCCTGTCTGTGCTGCTTTGCAGCCTCGGCAAGAATGACGGATGCCGCAGTGGACACGTTAAAGGAATTGACCTTGCCGTACATGGGAATGGAGGTGATCATATCAGCCTCCTTGGTGACAAGATCGGAAACGCCGTTGCCCTCGCTGCCGAATACCAACGCGCAAGGACCGCGGAAATCGGTCTCATAATAAGGCTTACCGCCCGCCTCGGCTGCAAACACCCATACGCCCTCCTTCTTGAGTGCGCGCACGGTGGCACCGATGTTGGCAACCTTGGCAATGGCAAGGTGCTCTACTGCCCCCGCAGATGCCTTGGATACCAGAGGCGTCAAGCCGACGGCACGGCGCTTGGGAATGATCAGCCCGTGTGCACCGCAGCCCTCTGCGCAACGGATCAGCGCGCCCAGATTATAAGGGTCGGTGATGCCGTCCGCAATGACGATCAGAGGTGCTTCACCGCGCTCGCGCGCGATCTCAAGGATATCCTCGGGCGTGCAGTATTCCTTCTGTGCCGCCATAGCAACGATGCCCTGATGAGGTGCAAAGCCCGACATGTGATCCAGCTTGTCCTTATCTACTTCCACAACGGGAATACCGCGCTCGATAGCCTGTGCGACCAGCACGACGATCGAACCCTCGCGGTCTCCGCGTCTGACTAAGATCTTATCGATCTCTCTATCGGATTTGAGCAGCTCGCGCACCGCGTTTCTGCCGATGACCAAGCCGGTATCCTCCATCTCCTCATCAACCGTCTGCTCCTCACGCTTTACGGGCTTGGGAGCGCGGTACTTATCCAAGCGATCGGACGCGGGATGCTGCTTGGGCTTGCTATTGTAATGATTGTTCGATGCGCCCTTTGCGCCTTTATTCTTCTTTCCGTATTCCATACTATGTTCCTTTCTCTATTGCCGAGAATTTCCCGACAGATATTTGAATGCTATAAAAACAAATTACATACACTATTTATTATAACATAACTTGTCCGATTTGTACAGAGTTATTTGCGAAAAATCTCATATTACAAAGGGATTTGACGCAAAATTCGTTCGTCACGGTGCGACATATTCCACTTGCGTTTGCGATTTTTTGCTAATTCCCCCGAATTATTCGCAGAAATTATTGCACAAAGCCCCTGTGTGTGCTATAATGGACGTAACGCTTTACTGCCCAGGAGTTTTTTATGATCTTTGATTTTCACTGTCATTGCTTTCCGGACAAGCTCGCTCCTTACGCGATCGCCCTGCTTGAAGAGAAATCGAGCTGGATCGGTCTTTCCCCGAAAACCGACGGAACAACGCGTGCCGTCCTTGACCAGATGCACGCGCACGGCGTGACCAAGAGCCTGATCTGCAACGTATCCACCAACGCGCGCCAGATGCCCAAGGTCAACGAATTTGCATGCATGTTGGAGCTGGAGCAAACCGAATTACACGCGCTCGGCTCACTGCATCCGGACGGACAGGATCTTGAGGGACAGATCAAAATGCTCAAAAGCGTGGGCATTAAAGGACTCAAGCTGCACCCCGATTATATTCGCACGGATTTTGATAACCCCGCGCTGCATCCGATCTTTGAGCTTTGCATTGCCCACGACATGTTCTTAATCACGCACGCAGGCTATGATCCCGGCTCGCCCGATCATATCCATTGCAGACCCCAGCAGGTCAAAACCGTCATGGAAAATTTCCCCAAGCTGACCCTGATCGCCGCACATATGGGCGGTATTGGCTGCGAGCGAGGCGTGCTGGAGCTGCTTTGCGGCAAGAACGTATACCTTGACACCTCGCAATCCGGTGCGTTCCCCCAGCGTCAGCCCCTGCTGCATAAGATCCTGCAAAAGCACGATCCCGCCTTGATCCTATACGGCAGCGATTGCCCCTGGTCGGGTCAGGAAAGAGAGCAGAATTTCGTCAAGCAAGCCCCCATCTCGGATCAGTACAAAGAGGATATTTTCTGGAATAACGCCATGAGATTAATGCAATAAAAAAATCCGCCGAAAAGGCGTGCAAATTTAGCGGCAAATTTGAATAGCCTTCCCCAGTGGGGGAAGGTGGCAGCCGTAGGCTGACGGATGAGGTGTCCTTAACGCCGAGCAACTCCTCATCCACCGCTATCGCGGTCCCCCTTCTCCCACAGGAGAAGGCTTTTTTGATATGCAGAAAACAAAGAGATAACCCCGACAGATTTTCAAGATCCGTTGGGGTTACCCTTTTATTTTAGTAATTCTTTTTTGAACATTTCAACATGCGTCATAATATGTCCAATATTTCCTTCTCCGGCGTATTGTGAGACATCAAAAAAATTGTGATTGAGAGTTGACCAATATAGATCGTTTTCATCACCGCTAACTGTAACTGACTTGTTCAGTTTTCCAACATAAACCTCAAGATAACAATTACCAAAATGGTATGTAAAATCCATTAAATGAGAAAGAACAATATCGTTTTTTGTTATTGAGGTTTCTTCTTCAAGCTCTCGATATGCCGAGGTCAAACCATCCTCATTTGTCTCTATTTTCCCGCCCACGAAATTAGATAACCCCTTATACGGATTCCTACGTCTTCTGCACATCAACATTTTATCAGCATTTTCATCGAATACTACTATTGCATTGTATCCTTGCATATTAAAATTACTCCTGAAGTATTATTTATTGATTTTATTGCAAGTTTCGCCTTTGTATTACAGCGTTAAAAGCAACACTCGGCATCGGGCAAAGCCCATACCCCTTTGTAGGGCGGGGGTTTACTCCCGCCGCTTTTTTTGCTTCAAGGCGTTCATTACGGCAAGAGCAAGCCCCCGCTCTACGAACCCAATTATAACACAATTCGGTAGAGAAAACAAGTTCTCTGCCGAAATTTTTGTGCCCACCATTTCTCCGCTAAGAATGCAGAGAGAAAGGCGGATTTTTTTATTTTATTTGGTCGGCAACGACAGCACCACGGTGAAGGTATCGTCCTTCTTTTGGGTGCGGAAGCTACCCTGCAGTGCGTGCATGATACTTTCGCAAGTCAAAAGTCCCAGCTTGGTGCTCTCTACCTTGCCCGAGCGCTTGGCGATCTTGTTTTCCCCCGTCACCACCACCATACGGTCGCGGTACTCAACGCAAAAGGTTGCGGGGCTTTGATGGTCGGCATATTTGACGATATTACTGTACAAGTTATCCAGCACGCGGCTCAGATAGTCCACGTTGGTATATACCTGCACGCCCTTCAGCGCGGGAGAAAGCTCGTATTCCAGCGGCACGTTGGAAAGCTCCGCAGACAAAAACCGCTCGGAAAGCAGCTGGTCAAACAGCACCGATGCATCATACGCTTCCAGCGACACCGCATCGTCCTTGTGCCCGTAGGCAAGAAAATAATTGAACAGCTCGTCGGATTGACGCTTGATCCTGCTTGCATTCTCAGAGCAGACCGAAAGATACCTTTGCTGCTCCTCGGTCAAATTGTCCTTGTGCGCGTCCATAAGCTCAAGATAGCCGAGCAGCGAGGTCAAGGGCGTACGGATATCATGCGAGATCGAGGTGATCAGATCCTGATTGGCGCGCCACGCCTGCTCCTTTTCCTCCATTTTCTGCACAATGGAATCTCTCATGCCGTCCACGTGCGAAGCAAGCTGTGCGATCTCGTCGTTACCCATTTTGCCGATCTTGCCCTGCAGATCGCCGCCCGCAATGGCTTTGACGTCACGGGACAGGCGCATAATACGGGAGATCTCGGCTTGGTAATACACAATGACGATCAGAATAAACAGCAAGATAGACACGCCTACGGCAAAGATATCTCCCAGCAGATACAGCGTCTCTGCATAGTCCTGCACCGCCACCAGCACGGATCGGTCGGAAAAGTTGACTTCAATGCTGTAGTCGTATTTCTGCGTATCCGGCACGGTATCCGATTCCAAGCCCTCAAGCACGATGACCTTGAAGTTTTTGTTTTGCTTGGTCCAGTCGATGATCGCATCCATATTCGTGGTGCTGATATCGCTTTGCTCCACCCAGCTTTTGAAGTTGACAAGCACCTCTTCGATTCTCTCGCGTTCCTTGTCATCGGTCATGTACTCCTGCTCGATGACGTAGTCAAATAAGGGAGAGAGCGCGAAGAAGGCGCCAAAGCCGATAGCGAGCGCGGCCATGATGACCGCTACGTGCTTCCATAAGAGCGAGGAGCGGTATCTTCTTTTTTTCTTTGCAGTCTTAGTCAATGACGTACCCCTTTCCCCACACGGTGCGGATCATATTCTGGTCGTCTCCCAGCTTTTTACGCAGATTGGCGATATGTACCAGCACGGTATTGGTGGAGCTGGGAAGGTAGGTCTCACGCCAAACCGTTTCGTAAAGCTCCACGGTACTGAACGTGCGTCCGCGAGAAGTGCTGAGCAGCGAGAAAAGCTCGTATTCTTTTTCCGTCAGCGCAATCTTCTCACCGCCCTTGTACAGTGCCTTTTCCTCTGCATTGATCTCGGGCTCGTGGGATTCCTCCGGCAAGGACTCCTCCACGCGGTACTGGTTCCATCTGCGCAAGAGCGCGCTGACGCGCAGCTTGAGATCGGTGGCATAAAAGGGCTTGACGATATAGTCGTCACCGCCGCTGCCAAACGCCATGACCTTGTCGGAATCGGCACTCTTGGCGGTCAGAAACAGAATGGGCACGGACGACGCGGCACGGATCTCGGCTGCAGCGTCCACACCGTTCATCTTGGGCATCATGATATCCATGATCACAAGAGAAAGTGAGAGATCGGACTTGACTAAGTCCACCGCCTGCTCACCGTTCTCTGCTTCAATGACCGAGTAGCCTTCCTTTTCAAGTACGATTTTCAGCAGCTGACGAATATCGGGCTCGTCATCCACCACGAGTATTTTATATTGTTCGGGCATGCTTTTGCCTCCTTTTACGCTGTGTATGTGCTTATTATACCATAAAAAAGACAAAATGCAAAGTAATTTTTAGGGTTCTTAATAATTTTTTATATATGCAACGCGAAGCACGTGGCGGCGTGGTTCAGATTCGGTGCACTGCAAGCAAAAAAAGAAGATGGGGAATCCTCTTGGATTCCCCATCTTCTTTTTTTGGTGGAGACAACTGGAATCGAACCAGTGACCTCTTGCATGTCAAGCAAGCACTCTAACCAGCTGAGCTATGCCTCCGCAACGCAACGGGAGTATTATATCACAACTTTTTTCAAAATGCAATACCTTTTTTGAAAAAAAACAAAAATTTCTCATTATTTTTTCAGGTGTTCAATCAAACAGACTACATTCCGCAATGTCGATCAAATTATCCAATACCATGTAGGGGTACACGACAACAACCATCAAATCCTCCCCCACCCAACTTGACAAAATTCGCTCTCTGTAGTATAATACAGGCATTGTATCGCAAAACAGCGCGAAAAAGCTCCCGGCAAATCAGCCGTGTCGCAAAACCGCCTGTGATGCGCAAACTCTGACACAATACAAAATGAAAGAGAGAAAACCATGAAGCTTCATTTCAAGCACAGATTGATCACCCTTCTGTGTCTTATGCTCGGCATTTGCCTGCTTGCAGCCTGCAACCCGAGCACAGGCACGGACGAGACGACAACTCCGGCAGATATCCAAACCGATCCCGAAACCGAATCCGAGCAGGCAACGCAAGCTCCCGACACCACCGAGCAGACGACCGAAGAGGTCACCACCGAGCCCGGCGAGCCTTGGTATCCCGATATGGGCAAGTTCAACGACGGCGTGGTGGATTACGTCAAGCAGGACGGCGTTGTTACTGCTACCCCCACCGAGGGCAATAGCCTCGGCCTTGATATCACCGACAAGCAGGATCTCGTTTCCATTTGCTATTCCGTGTGGTTTGACGCGATCCTTGGCAAGAAGGGCGGCACGGTAGACTCCTTCTACGACGTATCCGAGGTGCTTGCAGGCAAGCAGCAATGGGGCGCTTACGCGCAGTTCCATTATTGGGCAAAGCCCGAGGCAGGATATTACTCCAGCTCTAACAAGGACGTGATCCGCACCCACATGACGCAGCTTTACACCGCGGGCGTTGACTTTATCATCGTAGACCTGACCAACGCACACGACGGCTACCTTGGCACTTTGCAATGGACACAATACATCGAGCAGCCCTTGGACGCGCTGTTCTCGGTGATCATGGACATGCGCGCCGAAGGGTTGGGCACGCCTTACGTAGTGCTTTGGGTCGGTGACTGGGTTGGCCCCAGCAACGGTCCGCTTTACCAGAAGCTGTACGACACCTATTACAACAACGAGCTTTACAAGGATTGCTTTGTATATTGGGATCAAAAGCCCCTTTTGCTGACCGTACATACGCAGCCCGAGGATTTCCCCTTGAAGGATAAGGATATCTTCACCGTTCGCTCTATGTGGAACTATCTGAGCATCAACCGTCTGCCCGACCAGTGGAGCTACATGGCAGAGAGCAACTACCGCCAGTACGCGCAAGCTGCCGACGGCACGATCGAGCAGATGAACGTTGCCGTAGCGGCATTCCCCTACTATATGTCCTGGACCGATACCGCGCACGGACGCCAAGGCGGCTTGTTCTGGTACGCACAGTGGAGCTCCGCGTTTGAAACGCGCCCCAAGATCGTTACCTTGACCTGGTGGAACGAATGGACCGTGCAGCGTCTGCAATCTCCCAACGGTGACTTCGTATTCACCGACAACTATAACCAAGAGTTCAGCCGCGACATTGAGCCCATGGCAGGCGGTCACGGTGACCAATACTACAAATGGATGATCGAATACATCTCCGCTTACAAGGGCGGCATGAACTGCCCCGTGCTGGTGGAGGACGCTTACGCGGCAGATGCAGAAAAGTTCCTGAATGAATTCAGACACGGCTCTGTGCACAAGGTTGCATTCGATCTCCCCTCCGACGGCTGCTGCGGCGGCTCTTTGGTCATTGAGCAATGCACGCACTGCACCGACGTCATGGATATCTATTCCTACGAGCTTGGCTGCCCGCTGGATTTTGAGGACACCTCCGACGCACAGTTCAGCACCGATGAAAACGGCACCGTGCACATCCTGCTTGAAAAGCAATGCCCCGATTGCGGCATTGTGGTCAAGGTAGACCTTTGGGACGAGCCTCGCGAGATGAGCTACGACAAGACGCATCAGATCATCCGTATCTATATCAAGGACGAGCTGATCCTGGAGACCTACGAATAAAAACACGTTTTTCAAAGTTCATATGTTTGTCAAAGGGGCGGATTTCGTATCCGCCCCTTTTGTAAACACCAAGTCTGAAAACTTAAGAAATTAAATTTTTCTCTTTCCCTTGACATCCACCTATACTTCTGTTATAATACGCGAGGCAAATTTCGACATTAGAGGAGGACACTATGCTCTGGGGCTCTTACGGCTTAGTTCATATTATCACGCTTTTGCTTTCCGCAGCCATCATCGTTGGCTTGTATTTTATTCTGAGAAAATGCTCGGACAAGGTTAAGACCATCGTGCTTTTCATTCTTTCGTTTTCCGGCATTTCGGCAATCATTTTCAACTTGGTCACCTGGGGCTCACCCATTGAGTATCTGCCCTTTCACATGTGCTCGATCACGGCAATGCTGCTGCCCTTTGCGGTACTGACCAGAAATAAGGTCATCAACAACCTGTTGCTGCTTTGGTGCCTTGGCGCGCTGATCGCGCTGGTGCTCAACCAGGCGCAGGCAGAATACGAAATCATGTCCTGGACCTTCTTCTTCTACTATTTCCCGCACACCTTGGAGGTCGGCATCCCGATCCTCATGTTCGCGCTGGGTCTTGTCAAAAAGGAAGTCAAGTACATCGGCTCCACGCTGGTGCTGACGCTGTTCCTTTACACCGTGGTGCACCTGCTCAACGTATTGCTCAATCACTATGCGCAGGCGAACAACATCGTGGACTGGGCAGGCGAGGTAGTCAAGCTCAATTACATGTACTCGGTAGACCCCACCAATCCCGTTTTGCAGATCATGTACAACCTTGTACCCCACCCCTATTGGTACATGCTGGTTGCTACACCCTTTATTCTGCTTTACCTTGCGCTGGTATATCTGCCAGAGATCATAAGAGCGATCAAGAATGCAAAGAAAGCATAAAACGTAATATCCACAACCGCACCGCAAATTTTGCGGTGCGGTATCTTTTTTCATGTCTCAATTATCAGAACCTTATTTCCAACTTTGCTTTATTGTGCGTAGTTTCACTTATTTATACCCCATAATTTATCAAATATTGTCAGTAGATTATTGAAATATAAGTAATATCATGATATAATATGCGGTGAGGTAGTGTGTTTGGGCAACTCTTTTACAACGCAAAAATATCAAACACAAACAAGTTAAGGGAGAAAAATAATGGGGCTGCTTACAATGGGTTTATTTGAGGCTG
>JAZOVZ010000100.1:0-34881 GCA_045658965.1 Eubacteriales bacterium | reverse complement strand
GGCTGGGGCTGGACTATCTGGAGCTATAAGATCGTATCCGTTGGTTACTGGGATAGCTCTTGGGGTCTTGTAGTTAATAAGCTTAATCTCCAGAACGATATGGCTAACACCGCTATAGAGGACTACAAGCTTAAGCTTGACCTTCGTACCGCGTCCTATGAGGAGATTATGTCTGTATGGTCTGCAGAGTACACCAAGTACGATGGCCAGGACGGTGTATACAAGCTTTACAGAGACGGTATGCTTTACAACGTTCTTAAGGACTACTTTGGCGAGGACTTCAAGGTAGATAAGAGCGAAATTTCCAGATAATTTCTAGGAAAACATATAGAATAAGGGGAGCCTTTTAAGGGCTCCCTTTGTTTTTAAAAAAATATAATATTTTTTCGAAAAACCCCTTGACAAATAAGATAATATCAAGTATAATAGTAAAGCACTCGCGGGAGTGGCGGAATCGGCAGACGCGCACGTTTGAGGGGCGTGTGTCTTCGACGTACGGGTTCAAGTCCCGTCTCCCGCACCAACAAAGAGCAAGTCGCAAGACTTGCTTTTTTGTTTTTTGTGCGGCGAGATGGGCGCAGAACCCGTCTCACGAGGCTAACCACAGTCTAAAATTTGCACTTGGCTTTTGCCGAGTGAAGGATGTTTGCCTTTGGCAAACTCCAAGCGCTCGCCTTTGTTTGAACTATGCGAGCGCCGTTCAATGGACCGTCTCCCGCACCAACGAAGAGCAAGTCGCAAGACTTGCTTTTTTGTTTTTTGTGCGGCGAGATGGGCGCAGAACCCGTCTCACGAGGCAGACTGTTGCACAAAATTTGCACTTTGCTCTTGCCGAGTGAGGACGTTTGCCGTGGGGCAAACTCCAAGCGCTCGCCTTGTTCGCACTATGCGAGCACCGTTTAATGTCCCGTCTCCCGCACCAACGAAGAGCAGGTTGAAAGACCTGCTCTTTTGTTTTTGCGGTGTAGAACAGGCGCACCGCCACAAGGGCGGCGTGCCTGTTCGTAGGGACTTGAACGGGTTCCCGACGGCTCGCAAATATAGTCGATACTCTTCGGCTCGATACGCTCGCCTCGATTATCGCCTTATTTGCTTCGGGCGCATCACGAAAAACAGTTATCAACTGTTTTTCCCTCGCTTACCCGTCTCCCGCACCATAAAGAAACCATAATATTGATACGAAAAATATCAGTATTATGGCTTTTTTATTGCAAAAATAGGGGTGTTTTGCCCTTTTTTATAGGCTTTTTAGCAAAAAAATAGGCTTGCCGGGATAGTTTTCGTCCTTGCAAGCCCTTTTTGTTTTTAGCCGTAAAATACAAATCGTTCACTTTATACCCCTTTCGTTCAATTTATGGGGTATCGTTCAATTATTGATTTACTGAAGAAACGCCTTGATTTTAGTTAGATATTATGCTATAATAAACTCACCGATAAATAAGAATCTATAGGAGAATAGATATGACAGAACACGAAAAAATGTTGAAAGGTTGGATGATTTACGACCCTTTCACCGAAGGTATGGCGGAAGAAAGAACAAAAGCCCACAAACTTTGCAAACTTTATAATGATACGTTTGAAACAGACGTGGAAGAACGGGAAAAGATTTTGAATGAGTTGTTGCCAAATAAGGGCGAAAATATATATCTGCAAGGTCCGATTTATTTTGATTTTGGCGTAAATACATTTATCGGAAAAGGCAGTTATGCAAATTTCAATTTTACCGTTTTAGACGAAGGAAAAGTAACTATCGGGGAAAACGTATTTATCGGTCCTAACGTTTCTCTTTTAACAGCCATTCACCCCTTACGTTATCAAGAAAGAAATTCGTTTTATAATCAAACTACTGGAAATGTAACTAATTTAGAATATACAAAACCTATAACCATCGGCAATAATTGTTGGATTGCCGCAAACGTAATAATTTGCGGTGGTGTAACAATCGGGGACGGTTCGGTAATCGGCGCAGGTTCGGTTGTTACAAAGAATATTCCAGAGAATAGTTTAGCGGTGGGAAATCCGTGCCGAGTTATTCGCGAAATAACAGAAAAAGATGATATACTCAATAAACAGGAAATATAAGCATTAAATAAATTCCAATTTGTCGAACAAAAACAGGTGCAAAACCTTTCACCAAAATGCACCCATAACACTAAAATTTGCACCCACCCGAAAATGGTATCAAAATTTTAGATTCCTCACAGAAAAAAGCACACATTTGTCTACCGGACAAATGTGTGCTTTTTTCAACTAAATCCGCCTTCGTCGGAATAAATCCACTATCGTGGATGAAATCGCTACGCGATGAAATCCGCCAACGGCAAAAGCCGTTGGCGGATCATTTTTATGCGTCTTTACAAAATTACTCGTTTGCTGCTGCCTCAACCAAAGCACCCAGCTTTGCGCGCAGCGCGTAGAACTGCTCCTGGTCGGTATTGTACGCACCGACACCGGTGGTCCACTGATTGATGATAGCGTCCACAACGTCCTTGCCGTACTTCTCTTCCAGAATGGTCAGGTACTCGTAGTCCTCGATACCGTCGCGGATGCACTCAAGGCGTACGCAGCCGACGGGCTCGGGCTGTGCAAAATACGCACCGCTGTAAAGCAGGATACCGTTACTGTAGCAGTTGACGTCCTGCTCTGCGTTGACCTCGTGCAAAGCGTCCATACCGAAATAGAACTCGTCTGCGGTGGGCACGTACCACTTGGTCATGCCGTTATCCCAGTCATTGACCAAATAATACAGGAAGCCGTCCACGTTGTACAGCTTCTGCTGCCAGAACAGAGTACGCACGTTGACTGCATCGGTATTGATGGTCAGTGTGATCTCGGGATCTGCGGGTCTGCGCGTAACGTACCACCACAGCTCGTCGCCGTTCTGCTGCTCTTTCCACATACGGTCTCTGAACGAGCCAAGCTTTACCTCGTTGATGATCGAGCAACCGTAGGTCAGCTCACGGTTGCCGAACCACTCTGCAAAGGTATTGTAGAAGAAGGTCTTGGGGCACCATACGTTGACGTACTCGGATACGTAGGAGAAGAAGTCGCCGCCCGGCAAATTATAGCTGACGTGCATGGGCGTGATCAGCTTATAGCCCGGGAAGTGCTCGGAGAGCAGCTTACCGTAATTGTTGATATCGTCCAGTCTGCCGACGTTGAGCGGCTCGTCAACGGGATAGAAGTACGCCTTTGCCAGCCATTCGGGATTCTGCGACAGCACGCTGTATGCATTGGATACGTTGGAGGCGTTGAGCTCCTTGGACCAACCGAGGGGCTGGAACGCAACCACTCTGGGGTTGTTGACGTAATCCATGATGCCGTTTGCCGAGAAGGAACCGTTCTCGTTATCAAAGGGCAGGCTGTACGCGCAAACGCGGTTCTCCAGCAGATAATCGTAGTACGCGGTGGGCAGATTCTTGCCCGCAGCGTTGGTCAGAATACCCGCGTAGTCATAATAAGAAACGTATACGTTGAATGCGCTCAGATCCATGAGCGTCTTGCAGGAGGTTGCCTCGGGCAGCTCGAAGTTCCAGACGTATGCAAACAAGGTCACCTTCTTGACCTCCTTGCCGTCCTTATCCACGACGCGCAGGGTTGCGGTGTACTCACCGGGCTTGGAATCAAGCTCGGTGGTCGCCTTGACTACAAAGGTCTGGTTCTCACCGCCCTTGATATCAAAGCCGTTATACTTCTGCAGCACAGGGATGTTCGCGCCCGCTGCGTTGCCGCCGTTTGCCCAGTCCACAAAGAACTGATCGGGCTCGTAGGATACGGGAGGCAATGCTTCGATGACGCGCTCGCCCTCTACGTTGAAGTAGTAGCCCCAGAGCAGCTCGGTTGCCAAGGTGTCGCCCGACTCGTTTGCAAAGTCGGAAACGTAGACCTTCAGCCCCTCGACGTCGTTCTGTGCAGCCAGAATGAACTGCAAGCCCTCGATCTCGTTCTTGGCAAGCTGGATCTGATACTTGAGCTTGCCCGTGGAGGTATTGTCGTTCTGCGGTGTGCGGTTATAGAGGTTAGCAAACCAATAAGAGAGATTTGCATCCTCATGCTCCGCGGTCTCGGGGGTATAGGAATCAAACTTGGTTGCAGGCATGCTCACAGAGCCAAGCAGCTGTGCTGCCTCATTCTTTGCCTGCTCGGATGCGTTGACACCGATGGCATCCCAATCGATATCAAACAGCTTATAGTACGCCTCATCACTCTCAAGGAACTGAATTTCCGCGATATGCAAGGTCTCGCCCTTGGCAAGCGCGCTTGTCATATAGTCAAAGCGGAAGCCGTTGACGTTGCCCTTCCAATCCGCAAAGGAGGACAGGTCGAACAAAACGTACTGCCAGCCGTTGTTTTCAAGGTCGAAGGAGGAAGTGGTCACCATGGCACCGGTTGCACCTGCCACCTTGCCCGAATAGAAGAACAGCTCGAACGTGCCGGACGAGCAGTTTACGTTTCGGACCTTGAGCACCACGTACTTATAGTCGTCCGCTCTGACGGCACTCATGCCGGCAGCCTTATAAAACTTTTTGAAATTAAAGTTGACGCAGGGGTCGTTGGCGTTATCGACGCTGGTGGAAAGAGCGACGTACTGCTCGCCTTCCTCATCGGTCTCCACGCTCACCTTGACCTGGTTAGCCCCGGTCATATAGCTTTGCAGGTCCGTTGCGCTGACTGCGTTGAAGTCTACGATCACGGACTTGATCTCGTCTACGGGCGGCTCGGTGGCACCCTCTTCGGTAGAGGTTCCCGCATCGGTAGTGCCCTCGGTATTACCCTCGGTCGCGCCTTCGGTCTGTTCCTCGGACGTACCCTCGGTTGCACCGTCGGTCGTCTGCTCGACGGGAGGTGTGGCAGGATCTTTGCACGCAACCAGCGCGCCCGCCAGCATGATGCAGGCAAGCATACATGCAAGTATTGTTACCGGAAGTGATCTTTTCATATTTTTTTCCTTTCGCTTAAAGCCTGATTTAGTAGGGGATCAGCTCGTTGACCTCGTTCATGGTGTTGAAGAAGGCAACGTAACCGATGGTCACGGTGTCACCGCTCTCTGCCATGTCAAGACCAAAACGCAGATAACCCAGTGCCGCGGAGCTTGCGTCATACGCAAAAGCCTCCTCAGCCATGTTGAGGATCAGATATCCCCATTCATCGCCCTCGGTGGCAAAGATCTCAACCATAACGTTATCTGCAACACCGGTTGCGGCATCGCCCTCGGAGCCCATGTACAGCTTGACACGGAAGTCATACTTGACCTTATACTTGATAACCATGATATCGCCAACCGTGGTGGGCTGCTTGAGCAGGTAGCAGTAGGGGTCCCAGATATCGTTGGTGCCCATGCGGAACAGCAACGTGACGCTGCCGTCCTCATTCTCGGTCATGCCGCCAAAGTCACTCCAGTCCTGCTGGGGATTGTTGGCAGCCTCCTGCATAGCGGCTGCATCCAAAAAAGCAACGGCTGCTGCCTTGATATCCTCAATGGATTCGGGCGCTTGGGTCTCCTTTTCGGTGGTGGGAGCCTCGGTCGTGATCTCTTCGGTGGTAATCTCTTCGGTGGTGATTTCTTCGGTGGTCTCTTCGGTGGGAGCTTCGGTAGCGCTTGCGGTAGTTTCAACAGGCTCTTCGGTAGGAGTATCGCAAGAAACCAGAGAGCCGCTCAGCATCATGCAGCAAGCCAGCATGAGAATCAAAGTAAGATAAATATTTTTCATCATATACCTCCATTAATCAGGCAAAGATACGGGGAGCACCTTGGCAGCTTCGGTGATATTTGCAAAGAATGCGACAAAGCCAAAGTCAACGGTGTCACCTGCCTGCGCGTTATCCAAGCCAAAGCGCAAGAATCCCAGAACGCCCGATTCGTTATCGTAGCACAGTGCATCCTCTGCAAGGTTGACGACAAGGTATTTCCATTCGCCTTCCTCGGTAGCAAAGATCTCTGCCTGTACGTGTTCGGTGGGGCCGGTTGCGACGTTGCCCTCGGAGCCGATGTAGAGGTTGACGCCAAAGTTATATTCACTGCGATACTGGATGACCGCGATATCACCGGCTGCAACGAAATCCTTGACCAGATAGCAATAGGGATCCCATTTATCATCCGCACCGAATCTGTACAGCGCCTTGACGCTGCCGTCCTCGTTGACGGTCATGCCGCCAAAATCGCTCCAGTCCTGATCGGGATTTTCCGCATAGGTCTTGATCATCTCGGGGCCTACAAAGGTGATTGCCGCTGCCTTGACGTCCTCAATGGAAACGGAAATCGGCTCTTCCTCGGTGGTAACCTCTTCGGTGGTGGGTTGCTCGGTGGTAACCTCCTCTGTGGTGATTTCTTCGGTGGTTTCTTCGGTAGTGGGAGCCTCGGTAGAATTCTCGGTGGTGTCAATAGGTTCCTCGGCAGGGGTATCGCATGCCGCAAAGCTCAATACCAGTGCCAGAGAAAGCGCCATCAAAATCAAAGACCTTTTCATTTCGCTCACCTCATATATTATTTTAGTCATATTCATCATATCACACTTGCCTTGCAAATGCAACATCTTTTTGACAATTAATTGACAAACTGTGCACCGTAAAGCGATGCGTAGAAGCCCTTGGCTTCCAGTAACTGCTCGTGCGTGCCGCTCTCAATGATATTGCCGTCCTTGAGCACCAGAATATTATCCGCGTGCTGCACGGTGGAGAGGCGGTGCGCGATGACAAAGCAGGTCTTGCCGCGCATCAATTCCATCATAGCGTCCTGGATCTGATGCTCGGTGCGGCTGTCTACGTTGGAGGTAGCCTCATCAAGAATCAGCATAGGAGCGCGGGAAAGCATGGCGCGCGCAATGGTGACCAGCTGACGCTGTCCCTTGGAGAGGTTGACGCCGCCATCGGCAAGGTGGGTGGCATATCCCTCGGGCAGAGACGTGATAAAGTGGTGGATCTTTGCCTTCTTGGCAGCCTCGACGATCTCCTCATCGGTCGCGTCCTGTCTGCCGTAGGCAATGTTATCGCGCACGCTGCCGCCAAACAGCCACGTATCCTGCAATACCATGGTAAAGCTCTTACGCAAACTGTCGCGCGTGGCGTCGGTGATGGGAATGCCGTCAAATCTGATCTCGCCCGCATCAATATCGTAAAAACGCATGAGCAGGTTGATGATGGTGGTCTTGCCCGCACCCGTAGGTCCGACAATGGCAACCGTCTGCCCCGGCTCGACCTTGACAGAAAGTCCGTGCAGGATCTGCTTTTCCGGCACGTAACCGAATTCCACGTTTTCCAGAGTGACCTGTCCCTTTGCGTCAAGCGTGACCGCGTCCTTCTTGTCCTCGGGCTCGGGTGCTTGGTCTATAACGCCAAACACGCGCTCCGCAGCGGAAAGTGCGCTCTGCAGCTCGCTGAAAATATTGGCAAACTCGTTGATCGGCCCTGCAAACTTGCGCGCATACTGTACAAACGCACCCATATCGCCAAGTCCGATGATAAACAAGGGATTGGTGACCGCGCCGCCCAGCGAGAACATATAGAAAATACTGCCAAGCAGGGTGATGAGCGCAATGGACAGATTGCTGACAAAGTTGACGGTAGGTCCGATGACCGAGCCGTGATAATCTGCCTTATAATACGCACCGCACGCCTCCTGATTGCGCACGTCAAAGCGGTCGGTGATAACTGCTTCCTTGCCGTAGGTGCGGATGGTCTTCTGACCCGACAGCATCTCCTCGGCAAAGCCGTTAAGCTCGCCCAGCTTTGCACTTCTTGCGCGGAACAAGGGGCGGATATGCGTGGACTTATACTTGGTAAAGATCAAAGAAATGGGCACGGTGATCACAAACACCGAGATCAGCACGGGGGAAATGGTCAGCATCATGACAAACGAGCCGACAACCGTGATACTGTTTGCACAGATCGCCAACACGTCGTTGGTCAGGGATGCGTTGAGCGTATCGATATCGTAGGAAAGGCGGCTGACGATCTCGCCCGTCTGGTGGGTATCGAAAAATCCCACGGGCAGATCGGTCAGGTGGTCAAATACCTCCTTGCGCATGGTGTAGGTAATGCGCTGCGACAGGTTGACCATGACGATGGAGAGCAGATAGGACATCACGCCCGACAGAATATAGAATGCGATCATGAGTCCGCAGAACAGGAACACGCGAGGGAAATCCACCTCGCCCGGTCCCACGATGGCATCAATGGCAAGACCCGACAGCTTAGGGCCCGCAAGCGCGAGCACGTTTGCCGAGATCATTAAGAAAAACGCGAGTGCCACAAGTCCGGGATAGCGGAACATGTAACGGCAGATACGCACCAGCGTACGTCTGCGCTGCGCAGGTGTCATGGGCGTTTTTTGCGGCTTATTCTGATTAGTCAAGCAAAGCACCTCCCATCTGCGA
Organism: Eubacteriales bacterium; assembly: GCA_045658965.1. Classification (GTDB taxonomy): domain Bacteria; phylum Bacillota; class Clostridia; order Oscillospirales; family CAG-272; genus SVQP01. Next base: position 26,509 of record JAZOVZ010000100.1, on the reverse strand, counting down.
ATCGCGGATCTCGCGGTACACGGGGCAATTTTCCAATAACTGCTCGTGGTTGCCCTTGCCGATGATCCTGCCCTCGTCCAAAACAAGGATCAGATCGGCATGCATGACCGAGCTGACGCGCTGCGCGACCACAACCGTGGTCGTGTCCGCAAAATGCAGGCGCAGATCGCGGCGCAAGGCTGCATCGGTCTTATAGTCAAGTGCCGAGGAAGCGTCGTCCAAGATCAGGATCTCGGGCTTGCCCGCAAGTGCGCGCGCGATCAGCAGTCTTTGTCTCTGACCGCCCGAGACGTTGGTACCCTTACTGGTCAGCTCGTGCTCCACGCCCTCGGGGAAGGCGGACACAAACTCCTCTGCCTGCGCCACGCGCAAGGCAAGTGCCAAGTCCTCGTTCGAAACCTCTCTGCCAAAGCAGATATTTTCGCGCACGGTATCGGCATACACAAAATCGTTCTGCATTGCCGTACCGAACATGGCGCACAGCTCCTCGTGGCTCATGCCGCGAATATTCTTACCGTTAATGTAAATTTTTCCCTCGTTGGGATCGTAATTGCGCAACAGCAGACGCAGCAGCGTGCTCTTACCGCTGCCCGTTGCACCGATGATACCCAAAGTACCGCCGCGAGGCAGCGAGAAGGAAATATCCTCGAGGTCGTTCTGCTCGCCGTTATAAGAGAAGGACACGTTCTCGAACACGATATGATCCGAGGTAGGAAGAGGCAAGCCGCCGTCCTCGGGCTCAAGCTCGATAGGCGCATGCAGCACCTTTTCGATACGGTCAGCCGACGCGATACACTTGGTGGACATGATGAAAATACGGTTGATGACGATCATGGCGTTGGAGATCAGCGTGAAATACTGAATAAAGGAAATGATCTTTCCCTGCTCGGTCAGCTCCACGTTGACAAGGAACGCACCCACCAAGACCACCGCCACAAGTCCCGCGTTGAGCAGGATGGTGATCAGCGGATTGGTCAGCGCCATGGTCAGCGAGGCTCTTTTTTCATTTTTCACCAGCGCGCGGTTGACGCGGTCAAATCTTGCGCGCTCGTATTCCTTTTTGGAAAGTGCCTTGATGACGCGGATGCCGCCGATATCCTCACGCACCACGCGCACCATGTCGTCGCCCGCCTTCTGGCTGGCGGAATACAGCGGCACGCCGCGGCGCGAGATATAGAACACGCTGATACCGATAAAGGGCAGCAGGCACACCATGACCGTGGCAAGTCGCCAGTCAAGGAAATACGACACGGCAATGCCGCCGATCAGCAGAATGGGCGCACGCACGCCGATACGCTGGATCATGCCGAGAAAGTGATGGATATTATACGTATCCGAGGTCAATCTGGTCTCCAGCTCGGGAATGCCGAACTTGTCGGTCTGCTTGGGGGAAAGACGCATAGTCTTGGCAAACAGATCGTGGCGCACGGCCTGCGCGGCATTCTTTGCCACGCGCGCCGCCATACGGTTGGCGACAATGTTGAGCACCAATGCTGCCACGGCGCACAAGATCATAATGCCGCCCCAGATAAAAATGGGCGTTAAGTTGCCCGTGGGAGCATTATCCTTGACCACGTGGTCCAGCATATGTGACAGAATATACGGCAGCGCAAGCTCGACCAGCGTGCCCGCCACCTTGATGATAAAACCGATGAGGAGAGCGAACCCGAAGGGTTTTAGGTATTTGACAACAAGCTTCAAAAGTCCCGCTCCTTTCATGAACAATAATTACATTTATTATATAATAAAATGCAAAATTTGTCAATCTTTTAACGGGGGTTAGAAAAAATAAATAAAACAAATGAACGCCCGCATCCCCTATGTGTCATCCTGCGCGTCACCCCTATGTGTCATCCTGAGCGGAGGAATTTCGCAACGAGTTGCGAAATGACGCAGTCGAACCCGAAGGGCGCGAGCAGCGATACCCGGGACTGTCCCCTGTGTCGTGTCCGCAGGACATGATACTGCGGGGCTGTCCCCTGTGTCGCTGCGATGCGGGATCTGCGATGGGTTTGCTCAATTTCCCGTAGGGACAGGCGTTTCGACTGTCCGAAAGCAAAGAGGTTGCATAAACCGTTCGGAGATCCTCAAAACGCTCTCCGCGTTTTGACTTTCAAAAATCAGCAATTTATTGCAGATTTTTGAAAGTTCGACTACGAAAACATCCACCCGGGATGTTTTCTCCGCTCAGGATGACACATAAGGGGATAGCACCGGCTCCTGTTTATGACAAAAACCCCGCCGATCGCTCGGCGTGGTTCTTACTTTTATTTAGGTTTTACCTTGTAATTTTATCAATTACTCGTACAGCTTACCCATCTTTTCAAGTCTTTCGAACTTAGCAGCTGCAGCCTTTTCAGCCTTATCGAACAGAGCAGCAGCTCTTTCGGGGTTGGACTGAGCAAGACGAGCGTAACGAACCTCGGACTTGATGAAGTCTACGTAGCTTGCAGTGGGTGCCTTGCAGTCAATGGTCAGCTTGTTAGCCTCAAGAGTGGGGTTGTAGCGGAAGGTCTGCCAGTAGCCTGCCTCAACTGCCTTCTTCATCTCAAGCTGGCAGTTCTGCATGCCGCCCTTAACACCGTGCATCTCACAAGGAGCGTAACCGATGATCAGAGAAGGACCGTTGTATGCCTCAGCCTCAGTCAGAGCCTTGAGCAGCTGGTTCATATCGTAACCCATAGCAACCTGTGCTACGTATACGTAACCGTAGGACATAGCGATCTCTGCAAGGTTCTTCTTGCCGATTGCCTTACCTGCAGCTGCGAACTGTGCTACCTGACCGATGTTGGAAGCCTTGGAAGCCTGACCGCCGGTGTTGGAGTAAACCTCGGTATCGAATACGAATACGTTAACGTTTTCGCCGGAAGCCAGAACGTGGTCCAGACCGCCGAAACCGATGTCGTATGCCCAACCGTCACCACCGAAGATCCAAACGGACTTCTTGTTCAGGTAATCCTTCTCAGCAAGGATTTCGGGAGCTACGGGGCAACCTGCCTCTGCTGCCTTCTCCAGCTCTACAACCAGAGCAGCGGTAGCGTCAGCGTTCTTTGCGCCGTCATCCTTGGTTGCAAGGAACTCTGCAGCTGCAGCCTTGAACTCGTCGGATGCTTTTTCGGAAGCAGCCATTTCCTCAACCTTAGCGATCAGCTTCTCGCGGATTGCCTTCTGACCCAGAGCCATACCCAGACCGTGCTCAGCGTTGTCCTCAAACAGGGAGTTTGCCCAAGCGGGACCCTTCTTGGTAGCGTTGTTTACGGTGTAGGGGGTTGCGGGTGCACTACCGCCCCAAATGGAGGAACAACCGGTAGCGTTGGAGATATACATTCTCTCACCGAACAGCTGAGTGATCAGCTTAGCGTAAGAGGTTTCTGCACAACCTGCGCAAGAGCCGGAGAACTCAAGCAGGGGCTGCTTGAACTGAGAGCCCTTAACGGTTGCGTTGATCAGCTCGGGCTTCTCGGTTACGTTCTTAACTGCGTAATCGAAAGCAGCCTGCTGAGCGGACTGGGTGTGCTGAGGAGCCATCCAGATTGCAAGATCCTTCTTGTCAACCTTGGTGCCTGCAGCAGCAGCCTTCTTTTCAGCCATTGCGTTGATGGGACAAGCCTTAACGCAGAGAGTACAACCCATGCAGTCCAAGGGAGACACACCAATGGAGAACTTGTAGTTGGTCTTTACAACGGGCTTGGAAGCGAACTTGGTGGACTTGGGAGCGCCTGCAGCCTCTTCCTCGGTCATAGCGAAGGGACGGATTGCAGCGTGAGGACATACGAAGGAGCAGTTGTTGCACTGTGCGCACTTGTCAGCATTCCACTCGGGAACCATAACAGCAACGCCTCTCTTCTCTGCAACTGCAGAGCCCTGCGGGAAGGTACCGTCAACGTACTTTTCGAATGCGGAAACGGGCAGCTTGTCGCCTGCCATTGCGCCAACGGGCTCAACAACGTTGTTGATAAAGTCGTCAAGCTCTGCTCTGTCAGACTTGTAAGCGGGCTTCTTAGCGTCCTTGCGGCACTTGGTCCACTCTGCGGGAACGTCTACCTTAACGAATGCATCTGCACCTGCGTCGATAGCGGCATAGTTGAGGTCAACCATAGCCTGACCCTTCTTGATGTAGGACTTGTAAGCCATCTTCTTCATGTACTCAACAGCCTCTGCTGCGGGCAGAATGTTAGCCAGAGCGAAGAATGCGGACTGCAGAACGGTGTTCTTAACCTTTGCGTTACCGATTCTGTTGGTAGCGAGGTCGGTTGCGTTGATGACGTAGAAGTTTACGTTGTTGTTAGCAATGTACTCCTTAACCTTTGCGGGCAGGTTCTTGGTCAGAGCCTCGATGGTGGTCCACTCGCAGTCCAAGAGGAAGGTGCCGCCGGGCTTAACGTCGGAAACCATGTCGTACTTCTTGAGGTATGCCTGGTTGTGGCAAGCAACGAAGTCAGCCTTGTTGATGTAGTAAGGAGACTTGATGGGGGTGTCACCGAAGCGCAGGTGCGAGATGGTGATACCGCCGGTCTTCTTGGAGTCATACTGGAAGTATGCCTGGATATACTTGTCGGTGTGGTCACCGATGATCTTGATGGAGTTCTTGTTAGCACCAACGGTACCGTCGCCGCCAAGACCCCAGAACTTGCAGGAGATAGTGCCTGCGGGAGCGGTGTCGGGGCAAACCTTCTCGGGCAGAGAGGAGCCGGTCACGTCGTCAACGATACCAATGGTAAAGTTGTTCTTGGGGAATCTCTTCTTGAGGTTCTCGAAGGTTGCGAAGATGGATGCAGGAGGAGTATCCTTGGAACCAAGGCCGTATCTACCGCCAACAACAGTCTTCTTCAGACCAGCCTGTGCCAGAGCGGTAACAACGTCCAGGTACAGAGGCTCACCAAGAGAGCCGGGCTCCTTGGTTCTGTCAAGAACTGCGATCTTCTTAGCGGTTGCGGGGATAGCTTCGATCAGCTTATCAGCGCGGAAGGGTCTGTACAGTCTTACCTTAACAAGACCAACCTTTTCGCCGTTAGCGTTCATGTAGTCGATCACTTCTTCAGCAACGTCACAGATAGAGCCCATAGCGATGATAACGCGATCAGCGTCCTCTGCACCGTAGTAGTTGAACAGCTTGTAGTTGGTACCGATCTTTGCGTTGATCTTGTCCATGTACTCCTCAACGATAGCGGGGAGTGCATCGTAGTACTTGTTGCAAGCCTCTCTGTGCTGGAAGAAGATGTCGCCGTTTTCTGCAGAGCCGCGCAGCACGGGGTGCTCGGGGTTCAGAGAACGAGCGCGGAATGCCTTAACAGCATCCATATCGGTCAGCTCAGCCAGATCCTCGTAGTCCCAAGCCTCGATCTTCTGGATCTCGTGGGAGGTACGGAAACCGTCAAAGAAGCTGATGAAGGGCACGCGACCCTTGATGGAAGCCAGGTGAGCAACTGCGCCCAGGTCCATGATCTCCTGAGGGTTGGTCTCAGCCAGCATAGCGAAACCGGTCTGACGGCATGCGTAAACGTCGGAGTGGTCACCGAAAATGTTGAGCGCATGGGTAGCAACCGTACGTGCGGAAACGTGGAATACGCAAGGCAGAAGCTCGCCTGCGATCTTGTACATGTTGGGGATCATCAGAAGCAGACCCTGGGAAGCGGTGTAGGTGGTGGTCAGCGCACCTGCTGCCAGAGAGCCGTGCACAGTACCTGCTGCGCCTGCCTCGGATTCCATCTCGGTTACCTTAACGGTAGTGCCGAAGATGTTCTTCAGACCCTGAGCTGCCCACTGGTCAGTGTAGTCAGCCATGGGGCTGGAAGGGGTAATGGGGTAAATACCAGCTACTTCGGTGAACGCGTAAGACACGTGCGCAGCAGCCTGGTTGCCGTCCATAGAAAGCTTTTTTCTCGGGATAGCCATTTTGTTTTTTCCTCCTGCGTTTATTAAAATTTTTTATTAAACGAAAATTGTGAGAACTTGGCAAATCGCTTGCAAACCACTTGCAAAACGCTCCGCAAAATTTCTCACCTTATATAATAGCACAACTTTTGCGAATTGTAAAGAGGTATTGCGAACTTTTATCGTGGAAAAAGTGCTGAATTCTGCATTTTTTGCACTTTCGATGCATCTTTCGCGCCATTTTTGCGTTTTCTCCCCTCTTTCATCCGCCCCAATCCCCGTGTGTCATCTCCGAACAAAGTCGCGCGACCGACACCCCAAGTGTCATCCTGAGCGAAGGAATTTCGCAACTCATTGCGAAATGACGGAGTCGAAGTTTTGCATAACGCAGTGAAACGGAGTGGCGCAAAACCGCGAGCCATGATACCGGGGACTGTCCCCTGTGGCGTGTCCGCAGGACATGTTACTGCGGGACTGTCCCCCGTGTCGTGGCGCAGCGGGATCTCCGACGGGTCTTCTCAATGTCTGCTTAGCCTTTGTTACATTTTTTGTATATTCCACGCTGCTTGCTTTCAAATGCTACTTTATGCAGACGGCATATCACAAACCGTTTAGAGATCCCTTCCTCGGTCGTGCGCAAAACGCACTTCCTCGTCGGTTTTGGATCGGCTCGCGGCAATCTTGCCGCTCCCTCTCCAAAACTTCGACTCTGTCATTTCGCAACTCGTTGCGAAATTCCTTCGCTCAGGATGACACATAAGGGATGCGTCCTGCATTTCACCTTTGCTCTTACTATTTGTGCGCCTCGGGCAACGTAAGGGCGACCGAACGAATCGCCCTTCCCGCCCCCCCACCGTAGGGGCGGATTTGCATATCCGCCCGCACCGCGCTCGGGTATCACCTTTCCGGACGCAACTTACAAAAAGCCTTCTCCGCCGGAGAAGGGGGACCGCGAAGTGGTGGATGAGGTTCACCGCGCTGACGCGCAAACGATACCGGGGACTGTCCCCTGTGGCACAGCCGCGAGGCTGTGATACTGCGGGACTGTCCCCCGTGTCGTGCGCATCGGGGCATATATCGGCGCAAACTAACACAGAGCCTTCCCCGCCGGGGAAGGGGGGACCACGCAGTGGTGGATGAGGTTCACCGCACGGACGCTCTTTCACGGGGGGCGGTTGGAATATTATGTGAGAAAATCCTCTCCGTTCTTTTTGGCAAAATTGCCGCAAAAAGAACCAAAAACGGCGTGAAAGAAATTTCGCCTCTGCGGAGGCGACAAGGGCGCTGCCCTTGACCTGCGAGCTTTTGAAAAAGCTCGATCAAAACTTTTCATGAGTGGGCATCCGTATGGTGGCGGTTATCCTCTTGACTGTTTCCCTTTTTCGTGCTATAATTATCATGAAATATTATGCAAACTTTGCAAAAGGATAGATTTTTATGAAGCTTTCTACGCAAACCGTTGTCATCGGTGCGGGTCATGCCGGTGTTGAGGCGGCTCTCGCCTCTGCGCGCATGGGTGTGGACACCGTCCTCTTTACCCTCTCGCTCGATGCCGTTGCCAATATGCCCTGCAACCCCTCCATCGGCGGCACAGCCAAGGGACATTTAGTCTACGAAATCGACGCCCTGGGCGGCGAAATGGGGCGCGCTGCCGACAAGGTCACGCTGCAATCCCGCACGCTCAATCTCGGCAAGGGTGCTGCCGTTTACTCCAAGCGCATTCAAGCCGACCGTCGCAAATATCAGAATATCATGAAGCACACCATTGAGCTGACGCCCAATTTGCGCCTGATTCAAGCCGAAATCGTGGAAATTCTGACCGATAACGACCCCTCTCACCCCCAAATCACGGGTGTGCGCACGCATCTTGGCGAGATTTGGTCATGCTCCGCGGTCATTATTGCCACCGGTACGCACCTCGGCGGTCGCATTTTCGTGGGTGACGTCAACTACGCGGCAGGTCCCGACGGCATGCTGCCCGCAAACGATCTGACAAATTCGCTGCTCTCTTTGTGCGTAAAAATGATGCGTTTTAAGACCGGCACGCCCGCGCGCGTCAAGCGTTCCTCGATCGACTTCTCTGTGCTCGAAGTTCAGCCCGGTGAGGACAACCCTCTGCCCTACAGCCGTGACAATATGGAACATATGTTCTACGATAAGCAGCAAACACCCTGCCATATCGTATACACCAACGAGAAAACCCACGAAGTCATTCTCTCCAATATCAAGCGTTCCGCGCTCTATTCCGGGCAAATTCACGGCACAGGACCCCGCTATTGCCCCTCGATTGAGGACAAACTCGTCCGTTTTGCCGACAAACCGCGTCATCAGCTCTTTGTAGAGCCCATGGGCGAGGACAACGAGGAAATGTATATTCAAGGCTTTTCCACCTCGCTGCCGCCCGACGTGCAGTACGAAATGCTGCGCACGCTGGACGGCTTTGAGAACGCCGAGATCATGCGCTACGCTTACGCCATCGAATACGACTGCGCCGACCCCTTGCAGATGCTCCCCACGCTGGAATTCAAAGCCATCGGCGGACTTTACGGTGCAGGTCAGTTCAACGGCACGTCCGGCTACGAAGAAGCAGCCGCGCAGGGTCTTGTGGCAGGCATCAACGCTGCACGCCGCATCCAAGGCAAGGACGCTGTCATTCTTTCGCGCTCCGAGTCCTACATCGGCACGCTGATCGACGATCTGGTCACCAAGGGCACGCACGAGCCTTACCGTATGATGACCTCGCGCTCGGAATACAGACTTCTGTTGCGTCAGGACAACGCGGATCAGCGCCTGACCCCCATCGGCTACGACTGCGGTCTGATCTCCGAAGAGCGTTACCAAATGCTGCAAAACAAGATAGAATCCGTGGAAAACGAGAAATACCGCTTGGAAAACACGCATCTTTCCATGCAAAGGGCCAACGATTTTCTCGCATCACACGCGCTGCCGCCCATCAAATCCGGCTGCTCGCTGGCTGATCTCTTGCGTCGCCCCGAGCTGACCTATGCCGATCTTGCTCCCGTGGACGACGCGCGCCCCGCGCTTACCCGCCGCGTGCTGGAGACGGTTGAGATCGACGTCAAATACGAGGGATACATCAAACGCGCCTTTGCCGAGGCACAAAGACAGCAGAAATTAGAGGACAAGCACCTCTCGCCCGACATTGACTACACGCAGATCCGCGGTCTGCGACTTGAGGCTGCGCAAAAGCTGAACGCCATCAAGCCCTTGACCATCGGGCAGGCGTCGCGCATCAGCGGCGTCAATCCTGCCGACATTTCGGTGCTGCTGATCTGGCTCGGCATTAAGTAAAGGAGAGCTTATGGAACAGTTCAATACGCAATTTGAGCAGATTTTCGCACAAAACGGCTTGCAATCCTATATAAACGAGCAAAATACAGCCTCTTTTGAGCGACTTTGCAACCATATTTTAGAGGTTAACAAGGTGCACAATCTCACCGCCATTCGCGACGTACCCGGTGTCATCAGCAAGCATTTTGCCGATTCCTTGACCGTAGCAGCCCACATTCCCGATGGTGCAAGCGTCATTGACGTTGGCACGGGCGGCGGATTTCCCACGCTTCCGCTTGCGGTAGCAAGACCCGATCTTTCCATCACCGCAATCGATTCCACCGCAAAGAAGATTGCGCACGTACAAAGCACCGCACACTTGTTCGGTTTTGAGCGCGTCAACGCCATTGCGTGCCGCGCAGAAGACCTTGCGCAGACAAAAGCGCGCGAAAGCTTTGATATTGCCACCGCACGCGCCGTTTCCGAGCTTCGCATTCTTTGTGAGATCACTTTGCCCTTTGTCAAGGTAGGCGGCAAGCTGCTTGCCATGAAGGGTGCTTCCGGCGACAAAGAATTGGCAGACGCCAAGCAAGCGATCGCCAAGCTTGGTGGCACACTCATGCAGGTGCACAAGTTTACGCTCAAGAATGCAGACGGCACCGAGGAGGAACGATGCATCATCGAAATCCAAAAAGTTTCTCCAACACCCAATAATTTTCCGCGCCAATACGCGCAGATACTCAAAAAACCGCTGTAATTCAGCGGTTTTTTCTTATTCAAGCATACGTTTCTTGACCAAAGCCAGCCGAAATCGCTTGCAACCTACATAATCGCCGCGCGCCCGACGCTTCATGCATCTACAATCTTCACGCAGCGCAGAGAGTATAATCATCGCAAATACACAAGGAGAAAGTACAATGATATCATGCAACGACCAAAAAGAACTGCTGCTTGCGCTCAGCGCGCGCAGCGGCAATTATTTTGAGCAGGCGCGCGCCATGCAGGCTTTATGTACAGAGTATGGGTATACGCAAGCCTTTCTTTCCAAGCAATTGGGCGTCAGCCAATCGTACGTCGGCAACAAGATCAGACTCTTGCAATTTTCTGCTACCGAGCAAGCCCTGCTGCTTGAATACAGCCTTACGGAGCGTCACGCACGCGCACTGTTGCATGCAAGCTTGCAAAACAGAGAGAATCTTATCGCAACAGTAGGCAAAATGCATCTTACCGTTCAGCAAACCGAAGAATTGATCGAAAAATATCATATAGACGCGCACAGCGTTGACATCGCCATACCGACCCAAGCCTGTGCCGAGCATTTCATGAGTCAAACGCGTGCAGCAGCAGAACGGTTGCGCGCGGTCGGGTATAAGACAACGTGTCTCTCGGAATCGGGCGAGGGTTGGTGCAGGATCACGGTTACGATAGTCGATTGACGTTTCACGTGAAACAATCAGCCACGCGGACACTACGTTTCACGTGAAACATTGCAACGTGCACCATCGACGTTCCACGTGAAACATTGCAACGTGAGCCATCGACGTTCCACGTGAAACATTCTACTCGCTGACGCTACGTTCCACGTGAAACATTCAACCGTGCTGACGCTACGTTCCACGTGAAACATCAAGCGCAAAACAGCAAAATATTTGCAACTTCAATAAAAAAATGTACGCAAAACTATTGCAATCCAATATTTTTCGTGATATAATAAGTTCGGATTATTATTTGGAGGTAAATAGATAAAAATGGCAAAGATTATATCCTTCTGCAATCAAAAGGGCGGCGTCGGCAAAACCACGTCCGCTGTCAATATTGCAGCATCTCTCGGCATCCTTGGTTACAAGGTACTGCTGATTGACCTTGACCCTCAGGGCAACGCGACGAGTGGCGCGGGTATTCCCAAGAAGTCCCTAAAGCTTACCATCAACGACGTTCTCACCGCAGACGTTCCCATGCAGGACGTTGTGATTGAGACCGAGTTTGACAATCTGCACATCATTCCCACTAATATTGCGCTTGCAGGTGCTGAATTTGAGCTTTTCCAGCATGAAAACAGCGAATATACGCTCAAAGAGGCTCTCGCACCCATTCAGGGCGATTACGATTACGTCATCATCGACTGCCCGCCCTCTCTGGGCATGCTGACCGTTAACGCTATGGCGGCAAGTGACGGTGTCGTGATCCCCATGCAGTGCGAATTCTACGCGCTTGAAGGTCTCTCACAGCTTATGATCACGGTTGGAAGAATCAAGAACCACTATAACAGCGCGCTGACCGTTACCGGCATTCTGATCACCATGTATAACCAGAGACTGCTGCTTTCTCAGCAGGTTATGAGCGAATTGCGCCGTCACTATGCGGACAAGCTGCTCACGCCCCCCATTTCGAGAAGCGTTAAGGTATCCGAGGCACCCGGCTTCGGTATGCCCGTATATTACCACGACAAGAGAAACAAGGGCGCAGCCGAATATCTGGAATGCGCTAAGGATCTCGCGTCCAGAATTTGATAGGAGGTAGAGAAAAATGGCAAGAAAACAAGGCGGTCTTGGCAGAAATTTCTATGAAATCCTGGACGATAACCTGCTGGAGACCAAAAAAGACGCAATTACCAAGCTTCGCGTAGCCGATATTGAGCCCAGACGCGACCAGCCCAGAAAGGATTTTGACCTCGAGCCTTTGCAGGCTTTGGCTGATTCCGTACGCGATTATGGCGTGCTTGTGCCGCTGATCGTGCGCGAAAACCCTGTTTCCGCAGGCACTTACGAGATCATCGCGGGCGAACGCCGTTGGAGAGCTGCGAAAATGGCAGGCATTTCCGAAGTGCCCGTTGTCATCATGGACAGCGACGACATGAAGACCAGCGAGATCGCGCTGATCGAAAACGTACAAAGACAGGATCTCAACCCCGTAGAAGAAGCGTTTGCATACCAGGCTCTGATCGACAGATTTGGACTGACGCAGGAAGAGGTTGCACAAAAGGTTGGCAAAAACCGTTCCACCGTCACCAATATGCTGCGTTTGCTGGAGCTGCCCGAGGGTGCTTTGGAGCTGCTCAAGAAGGGCGACATTTCCGGCGGTCACGCAAGAGCGTTGCTGGGTCTTGACGACGAGACGCAGATCGTGGATCTGGCGCAAAAGATCGTTGAAAAGGACTATTCCGTCCGCGAAACCGAGAGAATCGTGCGTCTTTTCAAGGCAAATGCAGAAAAGGGCGATGAGCCCGAGGAGCTTGACGAGTCCGACGCACAGCGTAAGGTATATATGAAGGATCTTGAACGCCGCGTCATGAGAACACTCGGCAGAAAGGTGCGCATCGCACGCGTCGCAAAGAAAAAGATCGTTGAGCTGTCTTACGAGGACGACCAGGATCTCGAGGAGATCATCAAGAGACTGTGCGGCGAAGACTTTTTCGCTGATATTTAACAAAACCAACGCAATTTTATAAAAATAACGGAGAAATTATCATGATCGATATCAATTATATCAAGAGCAACCCCGATGAGGTCATTGCAAGACTGGCAAAAAAAGGTAAAGATGCAAAGCAGGAGATCGAGCAGATTTTGGCACTTGACTCCGAAAGACGCGCGCTGATCGTGGAAGGCGAAGCGATCAAGGCTGAGCAGAACAAGATCAACAAGCAGATCCCCCAGCTCAAGAAGCAGGGCGTTGACGTTGCTCCCATCTTCGCACAGATGAAGGAAATGGGCGCACGCGTCAAGGAAATTGACGAAAAGAAGAAGGAAATTGAAGTACAGTACCAGGGTCTTTTGCTCTGCCTGCCCAACCTGCCCGACGAGGACCTGTTACCCGGCGGTAAGGAGAACAACCAGCCCCTTCGCTACTACGGCGAGCCCAGAAAGTTTGATTTCGAGCCCAAGAACCACGTGGATCTGTGCACCGATCTGGGTCTGATCGACTATAAGCGCGGCACCAAGCTGTCCGGCGCAGGATTCTGGATCTATTCCGGTGTCGGCGCACGCCTTGAGTGGGCTCTGCTCAACTATTTCATCGATTTCCACCTCGGCAACGGCTATGAGCTGATGCTGGTGCCCCATATGCTGGGCTACGAGTGCGGTCAGACCGCAGGTCAGTTCCCCAAGTTCAAGGACGAGGTATACTGGCTGGAGCAGCAGGATGACGACGAACGCCGCCGCTTCATGCTCCCCACCGCAGAGACCGCGCTGGTTTCTCTGCACAGAGACGAGATTCTGACCGAGGCAGATCTGCCCCGTAAGTACATCTCCTACACCCCTTGCTTCCGTCGTGAGGCAGGCTCTTACCGCGCAGACGAGCGCGGCATGGTACGCGGTCACCAGTTCAATAAGGTAGAAATGGTGCAGTATACCCTGCCCGAAAAGAGTGACGAGGCGTTCGACGAGCTGGTTGCAAACGCAGAAAACCTTGTCAAGGGTCTTGGCTTCCACTTCAGAACCGTCAAGCTGGCTGCAGAGGACTGCTCCGCATCCATGGCAAGAACCTACGATATTGAGATCAATATTCCTTCCATGAACGGCTATAAGGAGGTTTCCTCCGTTTCCAACGCGCGCGACTATCAGGCACGCAGAGGTATGATGCGTGTGCGCCGTGCAGACGGTAAGATCGAGTACGTACACACCCTCAACGGCTCGGGTCTTGCTACAAGCCGTATTTTCCCTGCGCTGGTTGAGCAGAATCAGAACGCAGACGGCTCTGTCAACGTACCGGATTGCCTGCGCAAGTACATCGGTCTTGACGTTATTAAGTAATTTCCCCACAAAAACGCAGAACACCTGTTCTATTTTTAAGAAAGGAGGACTTCAATGTCCGGATTATACCGTTTCTTCTACAATCTGAGCAGCGACGCCTCCGAGCAGCCCTCGCTCTTCAAGGAGCTTTGGGACTACTTGACCGAGAAGTATTTTACGCTGGATATCACGCAATTCGACTACCTTGACGTATCGCTTGGCAGCGGCGGCGTGATCAACATGTCCTGGGCGATCATTGCGCTGTGCTTTGGCTGTGTCATCGCAGCAGTTCTGGGCGTTTACGAAAAACGCGGACTTGGCGAGTTTGTGCGCAAGCTGATCTACGAGGAATGCCACACACCCGAAAGCGCGAAAACGCTTTACGAGCTGGGATTTCACAAAAACGCGTCGGTGCGCAGCGCATTGCGCCACGGATCGCTCTCAAAGCTGGTCGTTTGCACGCAAAAGCAGGAATATGACGCGCTCGTCGCGCAAAAAAAGGCGGAATACGAGCAAAACGCGACCGAAAACAGCCCGAAATTCAAGAGCGTGCCCTATAAGATTAACTACGAAAAGGACACCTTTTACATTCCCAAGGACGCATCCTACGCAGCCGACGTCCGCTACGACAAAAAAGGCTCGGGCATCGGGGCTGTGCTGTTTGCCATCGGCGTTGCGCTGATCCTGTCCCTGTTTATCATCTTCATCCTGCCCGATATGCTCAAGCTACTGGATAACTTTATCGGCGTGATGATGCCCGAATCCAACATTCGTTGACCACATTTACAGCAAAACACAAAGGAGATCGCCATGAAAAGACCCTTGATCGGTATCACAAGCTCCAAAACAGCCGACGGAAAGCTCGCCATGAGCCAGAACTACCTCAATTCCGTTTGGGAAGCGGGGGCTGTCAGCGTTCTTTTGGCATATACGGAGGACGAGGATAAGCTTGCGGAGTACGCAGAGGTCTTTGACGGCTTTCTGTTTGCGGGCGGTGACGATATGGATCCCGCGCTCTACGGTGAGGAAGTCAAATTCGACAACGTCGAGATCGATGCCGACCGCGACCGCTTTGAATTGGGGCTTTATAAGCACGTAAAAGCAACGGGGAAGCCGATTTTGGGCATTTGCCGCGGCATTCAGGTGCTCAACGTCGCCGAGGGCGGCACGCTGTACCAGCATATCGACGGTCACAGACAGACCCCCACGCCCGGCACGGTCACAGAGCAGCCCATCAAGGTCAAAGAGGGCAGCATGCTGCACGGTTTCGTGGAAAAGGAAACCATCTACGTCAACACCTTCCACCACCAGAACATCAAGGACATAGCACCCACGCTGGAAATCGACGGCGTCAGCGAGGACGGATATATCGAGGCGGTGCATATGCCAAATCATCCGTTTTTCCTTGCGGTGCAATGGCATCCCGAGATCTTCAGAGAGAGTGACGCGGGCATGCGCAGAGTATTTCGTGCGTTTGTCGACGCGGCAAGAGGCAAAAAATCATGAGAAATATGCAGCTGGCGGACATTCTCCGCCCACAGACGCTGGATGAGATCGTCGGGCAAGAACATTTGTTCGGTGAGCGAGGCGTGATACGGCGCATGATGGCAGGCGGAAGGATCACGAACATGATCTTTTTCGGCCCTCCCGGCACGGGAAAGACCACCGCAGCATCCGCAATCGCGGCAGCATCGGGCATGCAATTCCGCAAGCTCAACGCCACGCACGCGTCTACGCAGGATATCAAGGATATCATTGCCGAGACCAATAACGTGTTCGGTGCGGGCGGAATTCTTCTGTACCTTGACGAGATCCAGTATTTTAACAGAAAGCAGCAGCAAACGCTGCTGGAATATATGGAGGACGGGCGCATCACGCTGATCGCGTCCACCACCGAAAATCCCCATTTTTACGTCTATAACGCAATCATTTCGCGCTCATCGCTGTTTGAATTCAAGCCCGTACCGCCCGAAAGCGGCGCAAAAATGCTGGGAAGGGCACTGGACTACCTCAACCGCGAGCACGGCACGCAAAAAACGGCATCGGACGAGCTGCTTTGCTACGTGGCAAAGGCGGCAGGCGGTGACGTCAGACGCGCGATCGGTCTGTTTGAGAATGCGTTTTTCTCGGCTGACGAGGAGATCTTGCGTGAGCATGCGGATGCGTTCAAGAGCGGCATCGGCAATTACGGTGACGATGCGCATTACGATCTGCTGTCTTGCTTGCAGAAGTCGATACGAGGGTCGGATCCCGACGCAGCGGCGTTTTATACCGCAAAATTGCTGGAATCGGGCGAGCTGATCTCGGTTTGCAGGAGATTGCAGGTCATTGCAAACGAGGATATCGGCGCGGCATACCCCATGGCAGCGGTGATTACCAGAGCTTGCTGCGAATCGGCAAAGGAGCTGGGCATGCCCGAGGCGAGAATTCCCTTAGGAAACGCGGCGATCATATTGGCAACCTCGCCAAAGTCCAATTCCACGCATATTGCGTTGGATATGGCATTGGAAGACGTCAAAGCGGGCAGGGGCACGGAAATTCCCGAGCATTTGCAGAGTCCCTTGAATAAGGGATATAAGTATCCGCACGATTTCCCGGGTCATTACGTCAAGCAGCAGTATTTGCCCAATGATTTGAAGGATAAGAAATATTATACCCCCGCCGAAAACAAGACCGAGCAAGCGGCAGCGGAGTATTGGAAGAAGATTAAGGGGAATTGAGAATTCAAGTGCCCTATGCCCCGAGTGTCATCCTGAGCGAAGGCATTTTGCAGCAATCTGCAAAATGACGGAGTCGAACTTTTGCGGCATGGAGTATCCGTGGCGCAGCAGGATACGGAATAGAGCAAAAGCGCGGCACATTTGCCAAAGGTGAATGTGCAGCGGGATCTCTGATAAGTTTTCTCAATGTCTGCTCAGCCTTTGATACATTTACAAAGGAATTCCAAACCGATTACGTTCAAATGCTACTTTGTGCAAGCAGGCGTATCATAAACCGTTCGCAGATCCCGCTCCGCGCAGACATCCGTTGCGCTCGCGGTTTTTCTTCGCTACATTCTGCAGCACGCTGCGAATTTCGCTCTGAAAAACTCCGACTCGGTTGCTACGCAGCCTTCGCTCAGGATGACACTCGGGGGGAACGAACGAGCCACTTCACCTTATTTATTACATCATATCAAGAACACCTATCCCTGAAGAATTAATAAAGGATACAACTATGAACATACCCGAACTCTACGGCTCACGCGTCTTTAACGACGACGTGATGCGTCAAAAGCTTCCCAAGGACGTGTATAAGTCCCTGACCAATACCATCGCCACCGGCGGCGTTATCGATCCTGCTATCGCAGGTACCGTTGCCACCGCTATGAAGGACTGGGCAATTGAAAAGGGAGCTACTCACTTTACCCATTGGTTTCAGCCCCTCTCGGGCGTGACCGCCGAAAAGCACGATGCCTTTATCTCCCCTCTGGGCGATAAGGTCATTATGGAATTTTCGGGCAAAGAGCTGATCAAGGGCGAATCCGACGCCTCCTCCTTCCCCTCGGGCGGCTTGCGCGCTACCTTTGAGGCAAGAGGATATACCGCGTGGGATCCCGCTTCTTATGCCTTTGTCAAGGACGGCACGCTGTATATTCCCACCGCCTTCTGCTCCTATACGGGCGAGGCACTCGACACCAAAACACCGCTTTTGCGCTCTATGGCTGCGCTGAACGTGCAGGGTCTTCGTATTCTGCGCCTGTTCGGAGATACGACCTCCACACGCGTTTGCGCCACGGTTGGTGCCGAGCAGGAGTATTTCCTTGTCAAAAAAGGCTATTTTGACCGCCGTAAGGACCTTTCCTACTGCGGCAGAACGCTGTTCGGTGCACCCGCACCCAAGGGACAGGAAATGGAAGACCATTATTTCGGTCCCTTAAAGACCGGCGTTTCCGCCTTTATGGCAGAGCTGGACAGGGAACTGTGGGCGCTTGGGATCAACGCAAAGACCAAGCATAACGAGGCTGCCCCCTCGCAGCATGAGCTTGCACCCATCTACACCACCGCAAACGTGGCTGTCGATCAGAATATGCTGACCATGGAGTATATGAAGCGCGTGGCAGAGCATCACGGACTGGTCTGCCTCTTGCACGAAAAGCCCTATCAGGGCGTCAGCGGCTCGGGTAAGCACAATAACTGGGCACTTGCTACCGACAGCGGTAAGAATCTGACCGATCCCGGCAAGAAACCCGGTGAAAATATGCAGTTTTTGCTGATTTTGGCGGCTGTTTTGCAGGCTGTGGACGATTATCAGGGGCTTTTGCGTCTGTCTATCGCCACCGCGGGCAACGATTCGCGTCTGGGCGCAGACGAAGCACCGCCTGCCATTATCTCGGTCTTTGTCGGTGAGGAGCTGGAGCGCATCATTCACTCCATCATTCACGGTCAAGCCTATGCGGGCGCAAATCGCGCTACGCTGAATTTGGGCGTTCCCTCGATCCCCACCTTCCGTAAGGACACGACAGACCGTAACCGTACCTCGCCTTTTGCCTTTACCGGCAAGAAATTTGAGTTCCGTATGCCGGGTGCTGCGCAAAATATCGCCATGCCCAACATCGTGCTCAATACCGCCGTGGCAAAATCCTTCTGCGAGTATGCGGACAGACTTGAAAATGCAGCCGATTTCGATGCGGAGCTGCACGACCTTTTGCGCGAGGTGTTCACCAAGCACGAGCGCATTCTGTTCAGCGGCAACGGATATTCCCGCGAATGGGAGATTGAGGCAGAAAGCCGCGGTCTTTGCAACTATCGCCGCTCGGTCGACGTGTATCCGCACATGACCGACGAGGAAAACGTCGAGCTGTTTGAAAGATTTGGCGTTATGAACCGCACCGAGCTTGCGTCCAGACAGGATATCTTGCTGGAAAATTACGCCAAGATCATCAATATCGAGGCGCAGACCATGATCGTCATGGCGTCGCGCGAGTATATTCCCGCCGTGGAAGAGTATATGTGCCGCCTTGCCACCACCGCAAATCAAAAGCGCGAGGTGCTGGGCCCCGGCTCGATCGGTGTGGAAAAGGACGTATTGTCCAAGCTCAGCACGTATAACGAGCAGGCGTACGCCGCACTTGAGGCTCTCAAGCGTGCGGATAAGGATGCCATCGCGCAAGGCGATCACCTCGCCATCGCGCGTGCGTTTGCCGACCGCGTCGTGCCCGCCATGCAGGCGTTGCGTGCTCCCGTGGATGCCATGGAAGCGCTGATGCCCTCCGCGCTCTGGCCCGTTCCCACCTACGGTGAAATGACGTACAAGCAATAATAGCGGTTACAATATTATATAAGGGTATGTTTCTATCACAACGGGAGCATACCCTTATTTGTCATAGTGAATAAATTTTCAGCATTTATTATGTTCATAATGCTGAATTTTTATTTTTTTCAATATTTATTCATATTTTACTTGCAAAAGCACCTTGTTTGTGCTATCATTAAAGGTACCTATTTCGTAGGCGAAATTAAAATCATGAAAGGAAACTGTATCATGAAAAAGTTACTCGTTTTGTTGGCACTTTGCATGGTTCTCGCAGTTGTGTTCGTTGCTTGTCAAGATGATCCGCAACCTCCTGTAGACGAAACCACCGCAGGCACCACCGAAGCCCCCACCACCGAAGAGACCACTGAGGCTCCCACTACCGAGACTCAGGATCCCACCACCGAAGAGACCACTGAGGCTCCCACTACCGAGACTCAGGCTCCCACCACCGAGGAGACCACCGAGCCTCCCGTAGTCATTGACCCCGTTAAGGTTGGCATGTCCTTTGACCAGCTGTACACCGGCAACGGTCCTGCTACCGCAGGTGAAGAGAACTTCTTCACTCCCGGTCAGTCCGCTTCTTGGGACGGCAAGGCTGTTATCGAAGACTACAACGTTGAGTACGTAACCGTTTGGGGTTGGGTTGCTTTCTTTGCTGAAACTCCCGGCACCTTCGGCTACCAGATCGGCGATGCTGATCCCGTATTCGACGCTGCATTCACCGTTGAGGCTGAACAGCCCGTTATCGACGCTGCTCTCTCTCAGGGCGGTAAGTCCGCTGCAAGAATGCACATCTCCGTTCCCGTTCTTTACGTTGGCGGCGAAGACATCGTCATCAAGGCTCTCGCTAAGGACGCTGCTGGCACTGTTGAAACTCTTGTTGAGTTCACTATGACCAAGCCCGCTAACCCCAATGCTCCCGTAGTATTTATTCCCGCTGCTGATATGGCATCCTCTATCCCCGGTTCTCCCGGAGTTAACGGTGCTACTATGAGCGCTAACGGCACTTTCATTACCATCGACACTCTCAACCAGGGCGACCCCTACTACCAGCTGCCCATGCTCAACGGCAAGGGTCTGGTTGCAACCCACGTTGCTATTAAGTACAGATCCGAGTCCACCTTCACCACCTCCGAAATGTTCGTAGGCTCCGGCAACGGTCCCTCCGGCCAGGGCGACAACATCAGATTCGAGCTGACCTGCGACGGCAACTGGCAGCTTGCTATCATCGACCTGTCTCAGGCTTCCGCAGTTGTTGACGGTGTTGTCAACTATCTGCGTTGGGATCCCTATGCAGGTACCGGTACTGCCACCATCGATCTTGCTTACATCGCACTGTTCAACTCCTCCGAGGCTGCATTCGTTTACGATGCACAGTTCGCAGGCATTTACCGTGACGTTCCCAACCACTCTGACCTTGCTGTTGACCTCGGTGTTCGCACCGACGGCGGCCCCTTCAGCGGCGTAAAGACCTTTGGTCAGAAGCTGCCCCTGGGTGAGACCTTCCTGAAGCAGATCACCATCAAGAACATGGCTACCTACTCCGACGGTAACACCAACACCTGGGCTCTCAAGATCTGGGCTTGGAACACCGACTATGCAACCACCGTTGCAGGCACTCCTCTGTACGTTGTAACCGGTGAGAACCACCAGGATAACCAGGACTTCGTTGTTGACGTTCCCGCAAAGCTTCTCATTTCCGGCGACGTTTACTACGAGCTCGAGTACCTGACCGGTTCCGCACAGTTCACCGGCTGGGCTGCTGAGTCCATCCTCGTTGAGGGCGTTGAGACCTACGTTGCAGGCGCTCTTGCAGAAGGCACCTACGCTTCCGCTGTTGTTGTAGGCGTTGAGCTTCCTCCCGTTGAGACCATCTACTACGATGGTGAAAACGGCACCACCACCGTTCCCGTACAGGGCGTTAAGTACTTCGTACGCAACGCAGGTGGCATGACTCTCGTAATCGAGAACGCATTCAACTTCGTTATCACCGCTGATAACCTCATGGGCCAGAGCGTTGTTCTGCAGCCCGATATGATGGGTAAGATCGAGATCGAGGTTCCCGCTGATTGGATGACTTTCGAGCTGACCATTGATAACGTTTGCGGCGAACCCGCAGAGTACAGCATGACCTTTGTTGCTCCCGCTGAAGAGGGCGCAGGCACCGGCACTATGGACGATCCTTACGTCATGACCGGCACCGAGGGCACCATCTATGCTGAGATCATCACCGGTTGGGACAGCGTATTCTACACCTACACCGCAGAAGTTGACGGCACCCTGACCTTTGCAGGTACCGAGAACATGTGGGTAATGGTTGAGTACGGCTACACCTCCGAGACCGTTTGCGACAACGGTAACGGCACCTGGGCAGTAACTGCTGGCAACACCTATAAGTTCGTTATTGGTGACGCTAACTTCTCCGCAGGTATCGTTGAGGGTACTTGGTCCTTCGCAGCTTAATTTACCAAAAGTAAATTGATAAGCTAAACTAAAAACACATTTTTGGCAGCCGCCCACACGGGCGGCTGCTTTTTTGCGTACGGATTAGTCACAATATACAATTATGGAAGAATATATTTATAAATTTCGCTAATTTTACTATATTTTGCCTTGTTGATTGCAAAAAATGATTGATTTTTCAGAAAAATTATGGTAATATAAATGTGACTCTATCAGATGCAAAAAAATTTTAAGAAAGGAAACTGTATCATGAAAAAGTTACTCGTTTTGTTGGCACTTTGCATGGTTCTCGCAGTTGTGTTCGTTGCTTGTCAAGATGATCCTCAACCTCCTGTAGACGAAACCACCGCAGGTACCACCGAAGCCCCCACCACGGATGCTCCTACCGAAGCACCCACCACGGACGCTCCCACCACCGAGGAGACCACTGAGCCTCCCACTACCGAGCCTCCCACAACCGAAACCGATCCTCCCGAAACCACCGAACCTCCCGTGGTTATTGATCCCGTTAAGGTTGGCATGTCCTTTGACCAGCTGTACACCGGCAACGGTCCTGCTACCGCAGGTGAAGAGAACTTCTTCACTCCCGGTCAGTCCGCTTCTTGGGACGGCAAGGCTGTCATCGAAGACTACAACGTTGAGTACGTAACCGTTTGGGGTTGGGTTGCATTCTTTGCTGAAACTCCCGGCACCTTCGGCTACCAGATCGGCGATGCTGATCCCGTATTCGACGCTGCATTCTTCGTTGAGGCTGAACAGCCCGTTATCGACGCTGCTCTCTCTCAGGGCGGTAAGTCCGCTGCAAGAATGCACATCTCCATTCCCGTTCTTTACGTTGGCGGCGAAGACATCGTCATCAAGGCTCTCGCTAAGGACGCTGTTGGCACTGTTGAAACTCTCGTTGAGTTCACTATGACCAAGCCCGTTAACCCCAATGCTCCCGTATTCGTACTGGATGCAGCTGCGCTGACTAACGCTGCTATCAACGGCTTCTCTCCCAACATGATCTCCTCTGCCGTACTGTCCGCAAACGGCACTTACATGACCATCACCTCCACCGACGGCGGTGACCCCTACTTCTACCCCTTCTCCCCCGGCGACACCGTTGTTGACAAGGGTGCACAGTACGTTCTTCTGAAGTACCGCACCACTTATGACGGCGAAGGCAAGGGCGGCGAATTCTTCGTAGGCTCCGGCGCAGGCCCCACCGGCGGCGCTGACGAGACAAGATTTGAATACGTTGCTGACGGTAACTGGAATACCTTGATCGTTGACCTGGCTACCGTAACCGCCGTAAACGAGGCATTTGACATCAACTACCTGCGTTACGACTTCTACCTCGGTGCAAAGAACACCGAAATCGATGTTGGATATATCGCAGCATTTACTTCCATTGAAGCTGCTCAGGCTTACGACGCAAAGCTTGCAGGCATCTACCGCAACGTTCCTTATCACGTTGACGAAAACGTCGTACTGGGCGTTCGCGACGGCGGCACTCCCTTTGCAGCAGCTTCCGACAAGAAGTTCGGTCAGAGATTCAATACCGGCGTAAACTTCCTGAAGAAGGTTACCATCAATGACCTGGCAACCTACTCCGACGGCAATGCAAATACCTGGTCCTTCAAGGTATGGGCATGGAACACCGACTATGCAACCACCGTTGCAGGCACTCCCTTGTTTGAAGTATTTGGCGAAAACCATCCCGATAACCAGACCTTCGTGATGGATATTCCCGCAAAGCTGCTCATTTCCGGCGACGTTTACTATGAGCTTGAGTACCTGTCCGGCTCCGGCGGCTTCACCGGCTGGGGTGCAAAGGATCTTGCAGAAGGTCTTGAGACCTATCTGGCAGGCAACCTCAAGGATGGTTCTTACGCTTCCTACATCACCGTTGGTGTAGAAACCGAAATGAACGAGAACGGCGACACCACCAAGAGCTTTGTTTCCGACGTCAACGCAAACGAGATCGGCACTGCTCTGGGTGATTCCGACCTCAAGAACTTCTTCATCATGGAAATGCCCACCGGTGGCTGCACCGTTGAGGCGTTTGGCGATGGCAAGATCTACAGCATGTCCGCCATCAACGACTTTTTCGCTGAGCTGAACGGTTACTACTTCTACAAGGCAACCGATCTGTCCGCAAACGTAGGCACGCCCAACTTCATCTTTGTTCGCGGCTACAGCGCAGTAAACTCCGATGAGATCATCGCAGTTGCAGATCCTGCACAGAACCTGTACAAGATCAACAACTACTACGAAACCGATACCGCAGGCGGCCAGAGCGGTCTGTGCGGCGGTGCAGGCATCTATGCTTACATTGCAGAAGGCAAGCTGTACATCGTTGTGAAGTACTACGATGCAGAGGCAGTTACCCGCGTTGGCAACCAGATCTTCGAAGTTGCTGTAGAGGGCGACGATCTCACCATTGCTGACAATGGCGAGCTGGTTTCCTTCATCGTGGACGGCAAGACCTATGCAACCATCGCTCTTGAGGGCGCAATCGACTACGCTGACATCAAGGAAGTAAAGCCCGCAGGTCAGTTCGCAGCAAAGGCAACCGTTAAGCTGATCGACGGCACCGAGACCGTGATCGAGAACACTCTGGTAGCAGCTACCGTAAATTCTCAGGTTGGCGTTGTTACCCGTGGCGGCTCCATCAAGTTCACCTCTCTGACCATCGGCGGCTACTCCGAGATCGAGGTTCCCGAGCTGGTTGTGGAAGCTCCCGCAAACCAGACTGCTACCGTAGCAATCGGTGATTATGCAGCTGCTAACGCTTGGGAAAACAGCACTCTGTATGCTGAGCTTGCTGTAAATGCTGACGTTACCGTTTCTCTGACCGCTACTCCTGCTTCCAGCTACGGCCAGAACACCGGTAAGTACTACACCAGTGACACCACTTGGAGAATCTATCAGAACGAGGCTCCCGCTATTGCCATTACCGCTGCAGAGGGCAAGACCATCGTTTCCGTTAAGGTTACTTACGTTTCCAACAAGACCGGCGTTCTTCTCAACGGCGACGCGCAGATCGACACTGACGTAGTCATTGACGTGAATGCTAACTCCATCACTCTCGGCGTTGGTAACACCGATGCTTCCGTTACCAACGGTCAGGTCAGAATTACCGCAATCGAGGTTGTTTACAACTGATTTTTAAGCTTTAAGGGCTTAAACAATGAAAAAATCTTGGGGCTCTCCTTCGGGAGAGCCCTTTTTTTATGAATGATTATTGTTATTTTGCCTAATTTTTATATAGATTGATTGTATAAAGCGACTATTTTGCTACTTTATATGTATAATTTCACAAATTTTAGTTGCAAAGTTGCATGGTTTGTGTTAAAATATAGTATACCTATCCGACATGCTTAGGTAAAATCTAAAATCATGAAAGGAAAAGTATCATGAAAAAGTTACTCGTTTTGTTGGCACTTTGCATGGTTCTCGCAGTAATGTTCGTTGCTTGTCAAGATGATCCGCAACCTCCTGTAGACGAAACCACCGCAGGTTCCACCGAAGCCCCCACCCAGGGTGAAACTGAGGCTCCCACTACCGAGACTCAGGCTCCCACCACCGAGACCACTGAGGCTCCCACTACCGAGACTCAGGCTCCCACCACCGACACCACCGACGCTCCCACTACCGACACTCAGGCTCCCGATCCTGCTGATCCTACGTGGTTCATGGACGCTGCAGAGCTTGCAACCAAGGCAGCTGCAGGTAACATGCTGACCGCTGAACTCAATGAAGAGGAAGGCTACGTTCGTCTCTCCGCTACCGGCGGCGATCCCTTCTTCCAGTTCCTGAATGCTGCAGGCGTACAGCCTCAGTACATGGCTATCGTTTACCGTACCAACACCACCAGACAGGGTCAGATCTTCATCGGCTCCGGTGCAGGTCCTAACGCACAGGGCGACAACCCCTTGTTCTCTTGGAACGGCAACGAGCAGTGGAATATTCTGGTTCTTGACCTTGCTAACATGGAAGGCCTGACCTCCATTACCGATGGCAACATCAACTACGCTCGTCTTGACTTCTTCACCGATGAGGGTGCAGAGGGCGACTACCTCGATCTGAAGTACATTGGCTTCTACAACACCGCTAAGTATGCTACCGATGCATTCTTTGCTAACGTTGCAACCATCGTTCCCGCAGCTGATATGGCTGCATCCATCCCCGGTTCTCCCGACATCGTTTCCGCTGAAATGAGCGCTGACGGTACCTTCATTACCATTACTACCGGTACTGTTGGTGACCCCTTCTATCAGCTGCCTATGCTCAATGGCAAGGGTACTGTTGCTAAGTACGTTGCTATTAAGTACAGAACCAGCGTTCAGGGTATCGGCTCTGAAATTTTCGTAGGCTCCGGTGCAGGTCCTAACGGTCAGGGTGACAACGTTACCTTTGATCTTGTTGGCGACGGCAAGTGGCATGTCGCTATCATTGACCTTGCAAGTGCTCCCGCAGTTGTTGACAACGTTGTTAACTACCTGCGTTGGGATCCCTTCCGCTCCGGTACTGACAACGTAATCGATATGGCTTACATCGGTCTGTTCGCATCCGAGGCTGACATTCTCGCTTACGACGCAACTCTTGCTGACCTCTACATTGACACTCTCAACGTTCCCACCACTGACTGGGGCGTAACCGGTCACCGTGAGGGCGTTCAGGACTCTACCGATCCTATGGTAGCTGCAGGCGGCGTTGAAGCAGGCGCTCTCTTGCACCAGGGTTACATCTCTCTGGGTGAGATCAACCTCGCTGAAATGTCCAAGGTTGTTATTTACTTCGGTATCGACGGCTCTCAGGTTACCATCGACCTGCACGCTGCTGCTGCTAACAACCGCATTATGCTGACCAGC
>JAZOVZ010000099.1:0-66949 GCA_045658965.1 Eubacteriales bacterium | reverse complement strand
CCCTGTTTTTAATGCCGCAGGCAATTCATGCGCTGCAGGCGCAAATCACGGCGCAAGCCAATTCATGCCCATAAGGGCAATTCATTATGGGCACGCATCGACAACGCCGGAAAAACCTTCGTTATCGCGCGTGCCCATTTGAGCTCGGTGTTCTTTTTTATTATGAGAATTACTCGATAAATGCGTCCTCGCATTCGCGGATCAGCTTGTCAACCTTCTTCTGACAAGACTTCTGCGTCTTTGCCAGCTTGGAGGCTACGCTGTAGGACTTGTTTGCGATGGTGCCGTAGATCACGCTCTGAATGGGCATGCCGATGGCATAGTCGTAAGCAAGCTCGAAAACGTTACGGAAGTTATCGTGAATGATATCGATCATAGCGCCCGCCTGCGGGTCGTCGGTGTACTTGACCTTAAGTGCGGTCTCGTAGTACTGCGGCATAACGGTTCTGTCGGTCTCACGGTTGAGAACCTCAAGCACGGTACTGATATAGTCCATGTCGTTGATTGCAGTGGTCAGGATAACGCCAACCTCGGTGGTATCGTGCGAGGAGGTGTTGTACTGCTTATCGGTCTCAAGCAGCATGGGGTAGGGAATAATGCCTGCGTCATGCTCCATGTGGCGCATGTTCTCCAAGGAGCCCAAACGCTGATAGCCTACGATGAGGGCCTTATCGTTAATGAATGCATCCAGCAGCTTTGCCTCGGTGAAGGCGAAGGTGCCGTTGCTGTACATCAGATTATAAATGCTTTCGGTCAGTGCGTAGGTACGGTCGTTGTTAATGGTAATGACGGGATAGCCGTTCTCATCACGGGTCATATAGTTGGTACCGCCCGATGCAATCAGCGGAATGGAGGAGCCCCAAATCTCGCTGATACCGTAGCCGTATCTGTCCTCTTCATCCATCTTTGAGTTACCGTTGAGGT
The DNA here is from genome assembly GCA_045658965.1 of Eubacteriales bacterium. Classification (GTDB taxonomy): domain Bacteria; phylum Bacillota; class Clostridia; order Oscillospirales; family CAG-272; genus SVQP01. Next base: position 66,025 of record JAZOVZ010000099.1, on the reverse strand, counting down.
CTACGTAGCAGTCCGAAATGATCTCCAACATCTTAGCGTGCGTCCATTCGTAGTTGAGTACCACGTCGTAAAGCTCGTCGGGATTGCCGAATTTATCCTCGTACAGCTCCTTGTTATAGATCAAGCAGTGACCGCTGCGGATAACGTCAGCAAAGTAGTCGCCTGCCAGAAGGAACTGATAGCCCTCGATAAAGCTAACGCCCGTCATATAGTCGGAGTACCAATACTTCTGGTCAAAATCGAAATTGTATTCGGGATCCAGCGTATTGACAAAGTAGCCGTTGACGCTCAAGCCCGCGAGAGGATAGAGGTCGTTGATGATCAGGTCGAATTCGTCCGAACCGGAGGTGACGAACTTCTTGACGTCGTCCGCTACCGCGGTATAGACCAAATCGGAGTGTACGTACGAAAGCTTGATGTTCAAAAGCTCTTCCGTGTTCAGATTTCTCGTATAGACAGCGGATGCTACGATATCCGAGGAATCGGGCTCGGGGTCGCCCTCGATCATAAAGTTGGAGTTGCCCATACCGGTCGAAGCAGCGTTGACGCTGGTGTAGATCCAGAATTCGCGTTCGCCGTAATCAACGTCGGCAAAAGGATCGGTCTCGATCTCAACTTCATTTCCGGTATTTTCGGGATTTTCATCATTGGTATCGGCGCAAGCGAAGAGACAGGGGAGAAGTAGCAAGGTTGCAAGAAGCAGTGCAAATAAACGTAAACGCATGATCATTCTCCTGTAAAATTCAAGTATTTTTTTAGTGGGGGATTACTGGGCGGTTACGGTTGCCTGATCAAAATTCTGACCTGCAGTCCAGGTTACGTTATAAACGATGGTGCCGTGTGCCAGGAAATTCTGCGCCAGACCTGCGTAATGAAGCTGTGCAAGGTCAGCCTGGCAGAAGCCCTCCAGCGTGGGCATATCAACCATTTCGGAAAGCAGAACGCGGTAAGAGTCGTCCAGCTTTTCAAGGTAGCCGGTAAATTCGGGGGTAACGCAGTCTTCTGCCCAATCGTAGTAGTCTACGATGCGGAAGGTAACGGTTGCGCTCAATGTGTCGCCCGTTCTCTGTACGTTCGACAAATCAGCCATGGTGTGATACGTGCCGAGTGCAAAATAAACGGTGCCGTCGGTGGACTTCAGACTGGTGAAGTTCATGGGCTGAGTCTGGTTAACGGAAACGCCGTTCTGACCGTCCTTGACCAGGTTTTCGGCTGCCTTCATAGCAGCGCTGATGCAGGTGGACTGTGCTGCGCTGACCTTGGGGTGGGTCAGGATCTCTTCCATTCTTGCAGTGTAATCGTAGGTGTCGCCCGTCATATCGATATAGTGCTTGATCATGTCAGCACCAAAACCGAGGTCCAGGGTAAAGCCGGTCTGCTCGTACAGATCCTCCAGCTGATCCTGTACTGCGTATTCCTCAACGTACTTTTCGTAGTTTGCGATGCAGTCAGCGATCTTGTAAACGTGGGAGATCTTATCGTCGGAATAAGAAGAACCCGTTGCGTAGGTGTCCTCGGTGAACTTGATCTTGTCGGCAAAGATCTCCTCCAACGTCTTGACGGGGGCATCGGTGGAGTAATTACCGTACTTGGTTGCACCGGTCTCGCCCGAGGGAGCCTGGGTCGTGCTTTCGGTAGTGTTGTTGGTGCCGCCTTGCGTTCCGGGATCCTTGTTGTCACAACCGATCATGATTGCGCAAACCATGCCCAGAACCAGCATGATGGCAAGTATTCTTTTTGTCATATTCATTGTTTGTTCCTCCATATGTAATTGACATAATTATACACAATACAGTATATCACGAATTTTGCCGCTTGTCAATCATGACTTCATATATTGTCGAAATCTCTGCATGTAACGAAGAAGGGCTGCGCCAAAACCGGCGCAGCCCTTGAAAAAGTTTCGTTAGCCGACTCTGACTGTGATAGAGGAAATGTAGAACTCGCAGGGCTGAACCTGATAGAAGAGCAGGAGGTCGGTGCCTGCCGGAGGAGTCTCGATGAAGGTCAGCGTGTAGTGACCGGGCACGTTGGGATCAGCCTTGATGGAGTAGTGTACCTCTGCGCTGTTCTGACCGCCGCCCGTCATGTTGAGCAGTACGAATGCACCGCGCCAGGAGCCGTCGGGTTCCTTATCGTCCAGGTTGCCCTTGCAGTCGTAAACGTCAAAGGTGATGGTATAACGGTTGCCGCCGTAGAGAGGAGAGCTGAGCGCAAGAGCGTCAATATTTTCCACGAAGTAATAAGCGTATTCGCCAAAGCCCGCTTCTGTCAGCTTTTCCTTGGTAAAGGCATTGAGACAAGAGGAATCCACGTAGGAATTCTTGTTGGTCTCAAAGAAGATGCCCTTGCTGAAGTCATACTTGAATTCGGCACGCAGCTCTTGCTCGGTGACCTGCTTCATTTGCTCGGGAACAAAGGTCTTGTTGGGAGCCATGCCGGGCATCTTGGTCATGGTGAAGTTACCAACGTAGATGTCCGCATACTGTACGGGAGCATTGTCGATAAAGAATTTCAGCTGATATTCACCCGTGGTGCCGACCTGCCAATCCATCTCGAAGTGATACATGCCCTCGCCCGTGAAAATGCCTTCCTTGAGCAGGCGGTTGCCGGGGGTGCCGTCCAATGCCAGCAAGTACATCTTGGAGCCGGCGGAGATTTGTGAAACGATGTAGGCATCAATGCTGATGTGGTAGGTGGTGCCTGCGGTGAAGTAAGAACGCTTGGTAATACCGGTAAATTCGCCCATGCCTCTGTTCAGGTGCAGTACGGTCTCACCGAATTTATCGGGTGCGCCCAGAATGGCTTGCTTAGCAGCCTCGTCGGTGATGTCTGCAGCTTTGATTGCAGTACCGCCCTTGATGGTAACGTTGTCGTCCCAAGCAAAGGTGTGTCCGCTTTCCAGCTGGCTGATCGAGGGATTTGCATTGACAAATGCTGCAACGGTCATTTCGCCCAGCATAACAGTGCCGTCACCCTCATATTCAATATAGGCGGTCTTGCCTTTTCCGGTTGCGTAGTACATCAATTCGGCAGTGGTGACCTCGCCTGCGGTTGCAAACAGATCCTCGCTGACGACCGTTTCGCCGATGACCAGCTTTGCCTTTACGGGGGCATCGACATAATAGGTTACTTTGATCATATAGCTCGTACCCTTATCGTATAGGCAGGACAGCGCGGAGGCGCTCAAACCGTCAAAATACAGCTTTTCGCCCTGCGTAGCGGTCAGGGTCAGCACGTTGTCGCTGACTTTTTCCACGTTGAGCTTATCGTAAAGTGCGGCATCCTGAATGGAGGAAAGGGGAGTGATCTCGGCTTTTCCCGTCATGGACATGGTAAACAGCGTCCAGTCCCAGGTTACGCCCACGTCAACGTCGCCCTTGACGGGAGAAATGACCTGAGGTCCGGTGGCATTTGCGCGGTTCTTGACGGTGTAAAGCTCGTCTGTGGTAAAGGTTTCCTGTTCGGTATAGGTGCATCCTGTCTGCGAACGGATATTGCTCTTGTTGAAGGTGCAGCCCCAGAAGCCGATATCCTTGATCTCTTTGCCGATGTCCTTCATACGCTTTGCGGAGTTGCGGTTATAGGCATCGATCTGGATCTCACCGCCGTTGAAGGTGCAGTTTACAAAGTCTACGTTGCCGGGCATAGGACCTTCGACCGAGCCCTCGACCATCATCCAGGTTGCCAGCATATCAAACACCGTATTTTCTACGTAGAGGTTACGCAGGAAGCGGAAGGTGCCCTGGAAGTGGCAGTTGGTAATGGTACTGCCGGGTGCAGCGGTGTCGCGGTTAGCAACCACGCAACCCTCAGATACGCGGTCGATCGTCTCACCGTAATACAGGTGAATGGTGCGCGAGCCGTCAGCGTTGTCAGTAATGGCTCTTACGCGGGCACTGCCTTTGTAGTTGCCACCCTTGAGGTCGTAAATATCCACGGTGTCACCGGGGTAGCAGACAAACTCGTCTGCAGGGTTTTCATAATTCTTGACGGAGAAGGAAGAATTGCTGATGACCTCTGATACGGAACCAAGCGTAGCAGCGATGTTGAATACGTCGTCGAACAGCACGTCTGCCTCGCAGTTGTTCCAGTGAATGCCCTCGGAGTTGTTCTTGCAGTGATAGCCGTCACGCCAAGAGACCATCTTGATCTCTTTGTCGTTGCCCTCTGCGGGGACGAGATCCACGTTTTCAAAGAAGAGGTGATCTTGATTGTGCATGATTGCCCAAATAAAGGTGGATGCTGCGTGCACGCCGATGTTTTCAAACAGCATAGGCTGGTCGGAGCCTCTGACGTCAAACACCTGGTCGGCGGCGTGACCTACGCCCGGATTGGGCAGGAATACCAGCTGACCTTCTCTGTAGGTGTGACCCTTATAGGTTACGGTCAGCTCCTTGTCGCCGGTTTTGTGCGATTCGGTCATAAATGCGTGCGGACGCTGCTGCGTGCCCTCGTTGTATCCGATCGAGAAGCCGTTGGAGGGCGTGAAATCATAATGGTCCGCGTAAGGATTTTCATCTACCTCGAATACGACCGCAGAGCCCAGTACGTCCTTGACCTTGCCCACAAGGTATACGGGAACTGCATAGTCAAAGTGCAGATTGGTTACTTTGACGTTGCCGCAGTTGCTAAAGCGCATGTAGCGCATGTTGGGCGCGATCATAATCGTGGAGCCGCAGCCGTCGATGGTCATGCCGTGCGCATTGCTGAGCGTAAGGGGAGCAACGCGGCTACCGGTGACAGAGGAAACGTAATAGGTCTTGTTTTCCTCAAACTTGACAGTTGCATGCTGCTCAGCGGCAGCGGTCAGAGCAGCGTAAATGGCATCACCGTCGTTGGTTTTGCCGTCGCCGACAGCACCGAAGTCCTTGACGTACAGCACGGTGTCCGTAGTAGCACCGATGCTGTTCTTGATTGCCTCAAGCTCTTGCTTTTGTGCCTCGATCGCATCCGCGGGCGGCTCGGGCTCGCCATCGGGCTCTGTGGTGATCTCTTCGATGGTAGTATCTGCCACCGTCGTGTCCTCGGGGGTTTGCGTGTTGGGCTTACATGCGGCTAAGGGGAGCAGCATGCAGATGCAGAGCAGTACGATCAATACGTGTCTGAGTTTCATAGTAACCTCCATGCCGCCTATGGCGGCTAAAATAGTGATGGAAACTTCACCGCGGAGCTTGGCTCCAAAAATGGGTTGGGTCCCATTTTTAGGTGAAGTTTAGGCGTGAATGGTTAAGCAAGAAGGAATATGACGTAAACTTTCACGCTAATCCTCCTTTGTATTCATGTTTCAGTCGCGGATCTGATATGTTCTATCTTGCTTGAATTACAGCGTTGCTTTTTGCTTGATTGCCTCGGTCAAGTCGGAGCTTGGCTTGCAGGCAACAGCCGAGAGCAATATACAGCCACACAAAATTGTTGCCGCATACTTGGAAAAACGCATAAAACAACCTCCTATTATATAAATTGTATAAATTCAATTTGATTATAGCATACTATTTCGTGAATTTCAATCATACTGGTGTATAAACGCATCATTTGGAAGAGAAAAGAGCAATATTTGTCTTATGAATAATCGCAATAGTTACAAATGTAACATTAAATAGGTGGATTTGTGAACAAATGTCACATCCGCTTGACAAAACGCACAATGCTTTTTATAATGAATAGGAAAATTGAACCGCTATGAAAAGAGGTATCCGATTATGAAAAAACAAGCAACGAAGGCTGCAAGCACGTATTGCCCCAAGATCTGGGATGCAAGCGACCTGTATGCTGCCATGCGTGAGCACGGCGACAAGGTTGCGCTGCGCTATATAGAAGGCAGCAAAGTCATGGAAATGACCTATAAAAGCTTTTGCGACAATATTTTGGATATGGCAGCAGGACTGGACGCACTTGGTCTTGCCGGCAAAAGAATTGCGTTGATTGGTGAAAACAGCCCTCAGTGGCTGACCGCGTACATTGCCGTGCTGGTCTTGGACAGTGTGATCATTCCCATGGACAAGGAGATCGCGCAGTCTCAGATCGAGCAGTTTATCGCATCGGTGGATGCCGAGGCGGTCATTTACGGTGAGTCGTTTAACGGTAAGTTCGATGCCGCTATGGACAATCATCCCACGCTCAAGCACTTTATTCCCATGCACCCCGAGAGAGGGGATCACAATAAGGTATCCTCTTTTGAAAAGGTACTGCGTATGGGAGGCGGCAGCGTGCGCGCGGGCTATCATCTGCCCCGCATTCAGGACAGAACCAAAATGGCACAAATGCTGTTTACCTCGGGTACGACGGGCACGTCCAAGTGCGTCATGCTCAGCCAGCAGAATATTTATTCTACCGTAAACGCTGCCATGCGTTATATTGACATGACGCCCGACGACGTGTCCTTGAGCGTGCTGCCCGTGCACCATACCTACGAATTGATGTGTCTGCAGGCAGAGCTGCTCCTGGGCATGACCGTCTGCATCAACGACAAGCTGCGCCACGTGGTCAAGAACATGAACCGTTTTCAGCCCACCATCATGACGCTGGTGCCCCTGTTCCTTGACACCATGGAGAAAAAGGTGTGGGCAGAGGCAGAGAAGAAGGGAAAGGTAAAGACGCTGCGCGCGGCTATGAAGACCTCGGATGCCTTGCGCAAGACGGGTGTGGACGTGCGTCGTAAGCTGTTCTCGGACGTGCATCGCGCGTTTGGCGGCAATCTGCGCACCATTATCTGTGGCGGCGCCAAGCTCAATCCTGCGCTCATTCATACCTTTGATAGCTTTGGTATTACGGTCTACGAGGGCTGCGGCATTACCGAGTGCTCGCCTTTGACTACGCTCAACCCCTTCTTTGCGCCCAAGCCGGGATCTATCGGCAGACCCGTCAGCAGCTGCAATCTGCGTCTGGATACCAATGGCTACGGCAAAAACGATAAGGGCTACAATGAAGGAGAAATCCAGGTCAAGGGCAGCAACGTCATGCTTGGATATTACGAAAATCCCGAGGCAAACGCTGCCGTGTTCACAAGTGACGGCTGGTTCCGCACGGGTGACGTGGGCTACAAGGACGAGCAGGGATACTATTATATCACCGGCAGATGCAAGTCGGTTATCGTGCTGGATAACGGCAAGAACGTATTCCCCGAGGAGATCGAGGAGTACCTTGGTGCGCTTGACACGGTTGCCGAATGTGTGGTTGTGGGCAGAAAGGCAGACGAGCATACGCCCACGGCACTGGTAGCGGTCATTTATCCCAATTACGATAAGTTTGAAAAGGATTGCTCCGAAGAGAACGTCAAGGCGACCATCCTTGCGTCTATCCGCGCCATTAACCGCGACCTGCCCAGCTTTAAGCAGGTCTCTCTGATCGAGCTGCGCTCGACCGAGTTTGAAAAGACTACTTCCAAGAAGATCAAGAGACATTTGGTCAAGTAAACGGATCAAAAAAAGCAGAGCGCGGCTCTGCTTTTTTTGAATATTGTGGTAATCTATCTAACAAAAATGCCGATTGCGGCAAAAAAATTAGATGAACCCTATTGTAATTTTCAAAAATATGGTGTATAATATATCTAATAAAAATGCCGTTTGCGGCAAAAATATTAGATGGAGGTTATTATGGAGATTAAAAGAGACGTTTATCTGAATAGACTTATTGTCAGAAAACACAATGGCTTCATCAAGGTTATTACCGGCATTCGCAGAAGTGGAAAATCATATTTGCTCAACACTTTGTTTTATAAACACTTAATTGCAGAAAAAATAGCAGAGGATCATATTATTAAATTTGCGTTCGACTCGGCTGACGATTTATTGAAAATCGGAGAAAATCCTATCGTTCTTGATAATGAACGTGAGGACAGAAAAGTCGATCCCACTAAATTTTTGAATTGGTTGCAACCTCAAATCGCGGATAATGAAATGCATTACATTCTGCTTGACGAGGTGCAAAAGCTCGGCGCATTTGAATCTGTCATGAATGGATTTCTTCGCAAAGATAATCTGGATGTATATGTTACCGGAAGCAATTCCAGATTCTTATCAAAAGATATTCTGACCGAATTTGAAGGCAGAGGCGATGAGGTTCACGTACTCCCTCTATCCTTCTCGGAGTATTATGCATTTAAGGGTGGAGATAAGAGCGAGGCCTTTGACGATTATTCTATCTATGGCGGCTTACCAGCGGTAGCGCTGATGGCAACCGAAGAGCAGAAGTCGGGTTACCTTATTTCTCAAATGCAAAATCTTTACTTGCGCGATATAAAAAATCGTTACGGTTTGCAGGATGAAGTAACCATCGGAGAAGTTCTTGACGTTGTTGCATCCGGTATTTCGGCTCTTACCAATCCTCGAAACATCGCGAACACAATGAATAGTGTTCATGGAGGCAACAGTATCTGCGATGCTACTGTAGACCGTTATATCTCCCATATGGAAGATGCCTTTATGCTCACTCGCGTGAAGCGATATAATGTTAAAGGCAGAAAATATATCGGCACTCCTTATAAAATTTACTTTGAGGATATCGGTCTTCGCAATGCTCGTTTGAATTTCCGTCAGATTGAAGGCACTCACATTATGGAGAATATGATCTATAATGAGCTTCGTTACAGGGGCTACCAAGTGGATGTCGGTATGGTAGAGTCGCGTGGAAGAGATGCAGAAGGAAAAGAAACTCGCACCCAGCTCGAAATTGACTTTATTGCGACTCTTGGTAGCAAAAAATACTATATTCAATCCGCATATGCAATTCCAGATCAGGCAAAGTACGAACAAGAAACCGCATCTTTTGATAAAACTATGGATTCTTTCAAAAAGATCATCGTTGTTGAAAAGAGCATGAAGCCACGCCGAGATGAAAAGGGATACGTCATGATGGGCGTAAAAGAATTTTTGCTTGATAAGGATAGCCTTGACGCTTGATTTTTACGTATATTTCTCAAAAAGGAGGAAACGCATGCTGCGTCTTATCAAACGATGCCCCGCATATATGGCGGGTTACAAGGCATATTGCCAAGAGCTATATGACAATGGCGTGCTCTATTTCCGTCCCACCGATCCGAGGCATATCGATGACGGCTGGTTTGAACGCACAAAGCCGATATACGATAAAAAGGAGCAGGGGCTGATCGAGGGGCAATCTCCGAGTATTCACTATTGGGCGGTGGATGGGGACCGTTTTATTGGTGAATTTCAGCTCAGAACGCAGTTTACGGACAAGGTCATGACCGAGATCGGCAGCATTGGCTATGCCGTTCGCGTATCCGAATGGGGAAAGGGTTACGGCACGCAAATTCTGCAAAGCGGCTTGGAGATCGCAAAAGCCTACGGTATGGAAAAGGTGTTGCTGACTATTCATGAAAATAACGTCGCGTCCATTCGCCTGTGCGAAAAAATGGGCGGGAAGTGGCAAGACACCATCGAAGCATACAATGACGCGGAAGGGCATCACCGTATTCGGCGGTATTGGATTACGATATTATAAGAAAAACTCCGACAGACTCAAATCTGTCGGAGTTTGTTATTTTCATATTGAAGATCAATCCTTCTTCTTGATGCAAACTGCACCCAGAGTGATCATTGCAACAACTGCGCCGATGCTTACGATGCTGCCGCAGCCCTTCTTTTCCTCGGGCTTTGCAGCTGCGGGCTTCTTGGTGCCTGCCTCGGTCTCTTCCTCGGTTTCAGCCTCGGTGGTAGCAGCCTCGGTGGTGGGAGCTTCGGTCTCTTCCTCTTCCTCAAAGCCGCACCAGTTGTAAGCGTCCTCTTCGGTCTTGAACATAGCAATCTCCATCAGGTAGATCACATCACCCTCGTCCATACCGATGGGGTCGATTCGAAGCTGGCTGATATTGCCTTCCCATGCACCCTCAAGGTTGAAGATGAAGTAGGTAAAGCCGTTTGCCTCGTCACAGTATTCGCTGACTGCCTTAGCGTCCTCGGTGGGAGCGGTTACCTGACCTGCGCAGTGATAGATCTCAAAGTCATCGTAGTAGCCATCCTCGGGAACTACGAATCTGAGCACGATGTAGGAAACCTCTTCGCCGGTCAGAGGGGTCAGATCGTACTTTTTGAAGTAGTTCGAATAATTGATGGTGAAGTTGGGGTCTTCGGGATACTTGATTTCAATTCTGAAGCCTTCCCACTCACCCTTTTTGGAAACGCCGCTGTTCTTTGCCAGACCGTTGTTGCCGCCGACGGGATTGGGCTTGGAGATCAGATCAAGGTCGAATACGAGTCTGTCATTGGTGCGCTCAACGGGAGCAGCACCCTCTGTGGTAGCTTCTTCGGTGGTTGCTTCAGTGGTTTCTTCATTTGCATAAGCGCAAAGAGCAAAGCAGGATGCCAGCATCAGTACGCAAAGCATAAGAGACAATGCTTTTTTCATAACTTTTCTCCTTGAAAGTAATATTGGTATACAAGTATATTTTACATGCAATGTCATTGTTTGTCAACAGTTTTTTTCGAAAAATGCGTTTATTCACATTTGCAGGAGCAGGGCTTGGTGAAAAATCCGGTCAGATCCATTTCCCATTTGCCTTGCTCGTTTTGGCGGAATCCGATGGCTTTGATCAGCCCCTCGTCCTGCACCTCGCCCGTGTAGTATGCAAGATGCACGTCGCAAAGGTCAATGAAGTTGAGCGCGGCTCTGCCTGCGGTGAACATGGCTTGAAAAGCATCCGCATCGGGCAGGGGGATCAGCGAATGCACCTCACCGTGATCCTCGTAGATATTGAACTGACAAACTCCCGAAAACTTGCCCTCATCCCATACGCTGTAGCAAAAATCCTCAGGCAGGAATTCCACACCGCAAAGGCTGCAGACCTTTTCTTGCGTGGGCTTGTCCTGTATAGGCTTGACCTCAAACATGATCTCTCTCTCCTTTCAAATATGCAACCTGATTGGCGTTCAGATGCACGTATTTGCCCTCGGGCACGTCTCCAAGCTCCAATTCACCGATGGCAACGCGCACAAGCTGCTTGACGCGCAAGTTTTGCAGCTCACAAATGCGGCGGATCTGGCGGTTGCGCCCTTCGTAGAGCGTCATTTCGAGCAGCGTCTCGTGCTCGCCCTCGGCAAGCTTGCGCACGCGAATGGGTTGGGTCAAGTATCCGTCCAGCTCGGTAGGTGCACCAAGACCTGTCATCTGCGCGGTGGTGGGGTGACCCGCAACCAGCACGTGATAGATCTTGGGGATATCGTGGCGCGGATGCGTCAGACGGTTGGCAAGCTCACCGTCGTTGGTCATGAGCAAAAGTCCCGAGGAGTCCATGTCCAGTCTGCCCACGGGATAGACGCGCGTGCCTGCGCTGCGGGTCAGCTCGGCAACCGTGGGGCGTCCCTTTTCGTCCGACATGGTGGTCACAAAGCCGCGGGGCTTGTTGAGCATTAAGTATACCTTTGCAGCTTTTTTGGGGGGCATGATGCGCTTGCCCGTGTATTCCACCACGTCCTTACCGGGGGTGATCTTTTGTCCCAACTCGGCAATGACGCCGTTGACCTTGACGCGGCCTTTTTTAATTTCTTCCTCTGCCGCGCGGCGTGAGAGCACACCGCAGTCGGTAAAGTATTTTGCAAGTCTTATTTGTTCTTCCATAACAGTCCTTTGATCATATCGAGTAGTGTGCGCAGCCGGGAAAGCGGCTTGCGCTTGATTTGCTTTTTTTCCACGCCGTACATGGCGCAGAGCGGTGCGCGTGCAATGATCTCCCCGTCCATTGTCCAGATAGCCTCGCCTATCTGCTCGCCAGGCGCGATCGGGGCATAAGCAAAATGCGGCGCGATTACCGTGCAGGTGATCTCTGTGCGATGGCGCGGCAGGGTGAGCGATACTTCGGCAACCGTTTGCAAATAGAGCTCGGCTTGCACGCCGCCCACAACGGGCAGAGCTGCGGCAAAGCCGTTGGCAGTTGCCAACGTGACGCGCTCGTAAGCGGCAAAGCCGCCCTCGTGTAGCGCGGTATGTACGCGCCAGTCGTCGGGGCAGTCCAGCGTAACGCACACAAGCCTCACGCCCTCTCGCTCTGCGGCGCTGACCAAGCACCGACCGCTTTTCTTGGTAAAGCCGGTCTTGACGCCGATGCAGCCGTCCAGGGAAGAGAGCAGCTTGTTGTGATTGCGCAGCACGCGCGCCCCCTCTTGCTCGCGCAGGGGAATGACCTTTTTTTCGGTGGATACGATACGCAAAAAATCCTCGTTTTCAAGTGCGCACGACGCAATGCAGGCAAGATCGTACGCCGAGGTATAGTGCCCCTTGGCATCCAGCCCGTGGGGATTGGCAAACTGCGTATTTTGCAGCCCCAGCGATTTTGCCTTTTGATTCATCAGCGCGGCAAAGCCCTCAATACTGCCCGCGGTATGATAGGCAAGCGCAGCGGCAGCGTCGTTGGCAGAGGACAGCATGAGCGCAAAGAGCAGCTGCTCCACACTCAAGCGTTCTCCCTCGTACAGGTATACCGACGAGCCCTCCACGCCCACGGCACGAGCATCCACCTCCACGGTCTCGGTCAGGTCGCATTGCTCCAGCACAACCAGCGCGGTCATGATCTTGGTCGTGGACGCCATGGGCATGCGGGTATGCGCATGCTGCTCGTACAGCACGCGTCCGCTGTCTGCCTCTATCAGTATCGCGGCTTCCGCGTTCACAGACGCAGGCACGGTGACCTCTGCGCTCAGCGCGTGTGTGGGCAAGGTGCACCAAAGCACACAGAAAACAACGCACAACAGTGCGCAAAGCACGCTCTTGATCGGATTTTTTTGCATAGTACCCCCATAGAAAGCTTCGTAATGTTAAAATATACGAAGCTTTATCGGGAAGTATGTCTTATTCGTCCTTGTTTTCGGATTCCAGCGCGGGCTGTACCTCGCCGTCCTTTTTCATTTCGTTGAACTTGTCGAAGATGACCTTGAGGCGGTACACGATATCGGGGGTGCGCTCCAGAAGGTCCGCAACCTGCTCGATGGTGTCCTTGGGCGTCTTCTGACCGACGTTGATCATTTCAACGCGACCCTCATGGGAGATGACCAAAAAGCCGACGGGCTGTACAGAAAGACCCGTGCCGCCGCCACCGCCGAAGTTCTTGGCGGAAGCTTCCTTTTTGCCGTCAAAGTCCAAGCCGCCCGAAGCAAAGCCCATAGCGATCTTGGATACGGGAATGATGGTCACGCCGTTGGAGGTCTCCATAGGAGTGCCGATGACGGTGTTTGCGTCAATGATAGAGCGGATGTTTTCAAGCGACTCCTTGATGATTTCTTGGATCTTGTTGTTCTCAGACATACGTAGAGTTCCTTTCATATATGAAAATTCATTGTTTTGCGGGTGTGGGAGCAGCTGCCTTTTTCATCAGGGTGTCCTTATGCCTGAGGACAACGGGAATGAGAGAGAGCAGCGTGTGCAGCGTACGGAATACGCTGAAGGATACGATCAGGGAGAAATCGGTGCGGGTCTTGTCGCCCGTATAATCGGGCGTAATGACTACGTCCGTCTTGCGCACGCGCAGCACGGCGTGTGCGTCAATGACGGCAAGCAGCTGTGTCACGGCTGCCCATAAACAGCCACAGAGCAGCGCGGTCGCGGCAGCGTCCTTGCCGACCACGTCTACGTGCAAGCGGCACACGTGCACGTGCAGACCCTTGCGCGTGCCCTCGAAAAAGGCTTCGATCAGCTCGCTGATCATGCGCAAAAGCACTTCCACGTCCAAATGGCTTTCCGGTTTCTTTTCTTTGGGCTTTGCGTCCGTCGAGGGCGCGGGCTTTTTCTTTTGCGCCTTGCTTTGCGCGTATTTTTGCATCAGCGCGCGGTAAAGCGCATGCTGACGCACCATTTCGAGGTAATCCTCGGCATGCCGTGCATACTTTGCGGCAGCACGCATGGCTTTTTTCTTGGTGTAGGTGCGCAATCTGCGCAGCTTTTTGGGGGGCTTGGGAATGGTGGCTACCTTGACGCCGCCCACGTACAGCTTGAAAAATAACGTGTCGCGATAGCCGATCTTGATCTTGACGCGCAAGGCAAGCAACGCAAGCACAAGCGCAACCGTGAGCACGGCAATTGCCGCTGCTACGATCAGCACGATTTTGAGTGCGAGTGGCATGGCAGCCTCCTTTCCGGAAAAATCGGAAATTTGCCATCCGGCAAATTTCTACCTCAACATTCCGCATTTGCGGAATATTTCACTCGCGCACAGCGCGAATTTCATTTTTGCAGAGCAAAAATTTCACATTTTGCCTGTGGCAAAATATTTCACTGCAATGCCGTCAAATGTTCTTTGACGGCGTTGCTCAGGCGCGGCTGTCGTCCTCTGCGACCTCGGTGTATTCGCCCTCGGGCACAGCCTCCTCGGCAGGGGTATCGATCTCCATCTCCACCTGCTCGGCTTGCGCAGCGGCAATGCTCAGAGCCTCGGTCTCGGGCAGCTCGGAAAGCGAATTCAGACCGAACACGCGCAAGAATTTATCGGTGGTCACGTACAGCATGGGGCGACCGGGCGCGTCCATTCTGCCGCAAGCCTCGATCAGATTTTTGTCGAGCAGAGAGCCGACCGCGTAAGAAGAGTCCACGCCGCGCACCGCGTCCACGTAAGCGCGGGTCACGGGCTGGTTGTAAGCCACGATGGCAAGCACCTCAAGTGAGGATGCCGAGAGGTTGCCGCCTCTCTTGATGCCAAGGGCTTCGCGGATGTAGGGCATATACTGCTCCTTTGTGGTCAGCTGGCAGGTCTCGGGCAGGCACAGCATCATAATGCCTCTGCCGGCTTTTTCGTATTCTGTTGCCATGTGCTCGCAAAGCAGACGGACGTCGGGCGCGGAAAGTCCCAGTACCTCTGCAAGCTTGTCGTATTTAACGGGATACCCTGCGGCGAAAAGGATCGCCTCAATGGCTTCACCGATATCGGAAATGGTGGGCATTTGCTGTTCTGTCATACCTGTGCTACCTCACTGTCTTGTTTTTGGGGTTGTCTTTGGTCCGCGGGAATGGGATTGATGCGCAGCTTTGCGTCCGACGTGTAGAGCGAGTGCTCGTTGGCGTCCTCGTCGTCAAGCAAAATGTCACGCACCTTGAGAAGCTCTAAAACGCCAAGGAATATGGCGATCATGTCGGCATGAGAGACCGAGTCGGAGAGCAGCTCCTCCATTTGCGTCCATTCCTTCTTTTTCATGCGGTGCAAAATGCCCACGATCTTGGCTTCGACCGGCACGATGGGCTTGGAGATCATGGGGGAGAAGACCACCTTTTCCTTGCCGTCGTTTGCCTCGTTATAGGCGATGATGCGGCGCACCGCGGCACAAAGAGAGGTGACCTGCTGGTCGTCCACAAAGGTCTTGTCTATCGAAATTTCATCGGTGTCCTTGACCATACGCCCCACGTATTTTTCATATCTTGCCTTGAGCTTTGCCGCGCCCTCCTTTGCCTGCTGGTATTTGAGCAGCGCGTCAGCCAGCTCGGCACGGGGGTCCTTTTCGTCGGATTTTTCGTCACGCGGCAAAAGCATTTTGGTCTTGATCAAAATCAGCTCACTTGCCATGACCAAAAATTCGGACGCGACCTCAAGATCCAGCTTTTGCGCCTGCGAAATGTACGCAAGATACTGGTCGCAGATCAGCGCGATGGGAATATCCTGGATGCTGACCTTGTTTTTCTGTATCAGGGTCAAAAGCAGATCCAGCGGACCGTCAAAGTCGAAGGATTCAATTTTATACTTTAATTCAGCCATAGTATACCGCCGTTATCAAAGAATCAGATTGAGAATGGTGTTTGCAATCAGCAAAAGCAGATCCATGGTGTTGTTCAAAATGAAAGACACCACGATGGAGATGGGATTGAGTCCTATGCGGGAGAGAATGAAGATGAGGATCATGATGGCAATACCGGTAAAACGCTCGTATTGCATGACCTTGAAATACCACTTGGTGGGCAGGAACACGTACGCAAAGCGCGAGCCGTCAAAGGGCGGCACGGGGATGAGATTGAATACCGCCAGCGCAACGTTGAGAAATGCAAGCACGTCAAAAAACAGCAGCATGACCGTGATCCAGATGTTTGCGTTCGGATCAATGCCCGCAAGGAAGCAGATAACCAGCGTCGCCACGGACAAAACCATGCCAAGCAGACCAAGCAGCAGGTTGGAAATGGGGCCTGCAATGCCCGAAAGTGCCATGCCAACGCGCGGGTTTTTGAAGTTGCGCGTGTTGATGGGCACGGGCTTTGCCCAACCGATGCCGAACAGCAGCATGAAAAGGAAGCCCATGGGGTCAAGGTGCTTGATCGGATTGAGCGTCAGTCTGCCCAAATTGCGGGCGGTCGGGTCGCCTAACTTGTAAGCCACCCAGCCGTGTGCCGTTTCGTGCAAGCAAAGGGAAAGCACGATGACGGGAAGCGAGAGCAGCACCGAGATCAGCGCGTCTCGGCTAAAGCCCTCGGAAAGCAGTGTAAGAAGCATAATATCACCTCGTAAAGACAGGATCGGTCACGTCATACAGGAGCAGATCCTCATAGGTCTCGCGGCGCACGACCACGCGCGAGGTACCGTCCTTGATCATGACCAGTGGGGGACGGGGGATCTTGTTATAGTTGGACGCCATGGAATGCTGATATGCACCCGTGACCAGCATGGCGAGAATATCACCGCGCACGGGGGTCTGCAGCATCATGCCCTCGCCCAAGAGGTCGCCCGATTCGCAGCATCTGCCCGCCACGGTTGCGCAAAGGTCTGCGGGCTGATCCGCCTTGTTTGCGATCAGCGCGGTGTAGGGGGATTGATACAAAGCATATCTGGGGTTGTCGGGCATACCGCCGTCTACCGATACGTAATTCTTAAAGCCGGGGATCTTTTTCACCGAGCCGACGGTGTAAAGCGTAGCACCTGCGGCAGCCACGATGGATCTGCCGGGCTCAAGGATGACGCGAGGCATTTCGATGCCGTTTTGCACGCACAGCTCCTTGACCCTCTCTGCAATGGTTCTGATCGTACCGTCGACGTCAAGCGTGGGCTGCTCGGAGGTATAGCGCACGCCAAGTCCGCCGCCCAGATTGAGTTCGTGCAGGCGAATGCCGTGCTTGTGCGTCATATCCGCCATGAACGCGACCATGATCTGTGCCGCCTCGATAAAGGGCTCTGCGTCAAAGATCTGCGAGCCGATGTGGCAATGAAATCCCTGCAGGTCAATACCTTCGCAGGAAAGCGCGCGCAGCACGATTGTCTCGGCTTGTCCCGTCAGAATGGGAGAGCCGAACTTGGTATCCACGCCGCCCGTAGAGATTGCCTTGTGGGTGTGGGGATCGATACCGGGCGTGATGCGCAAAAGGATGCGCGCACGCATGCCGCGCGACAGGGCTTGTGCATTCAGAGAATCCAGCTCCTCCGTGTTATCCACCACAAAGGTACCCACGCCCATGTCAAGTGCCTGCGCGATATCTGCGTCGGTCTTGTTATTGCCGTGGAAATAAATGCGGGAAGCGGGGAAACCCACGCGCTCCGCAATGTAAAGCTCACCGGGGGAAACGCAGTCAATGCCCATGCCTTCCTCGGCTGCAATGCGGTAGATCTCCGCACAGCAAAGTGCCTTGGATGCAAACAGCGGCAGCGCGTTCTCGCCAAAATACTGCTTTGCACAGCGCAGGTACAGACGCATCTGCGCGCGCACGACGTTCTCGTCAAGCAGATTGACGGGTGTGCCGTACTGCTTTGCAAGTGCCACGGTGTCAAGACCGCCCACGGTCAGATGCCCTTGGTCGTTGATATCAAAATGGGGATAAAGAAGCATGGTAATACCTCGAAATAACGAAAAATTCAATCAAATTGAAATTTGCCCGGGGCAAATTTCTACCACAACATTGCGCTGTAAGCGCAATATTTCACTCGCACGAAGTGCGAATTTCACGTTTGCCAAAGGAAAACATTTCACATTTCGCGCAGCGAAATATTTCACCAACTGATGCCGCCAACGCTTGCGTTGACGGTATCAGTTGGGAGTCGGCAGATCGGCATGCGAGCAAATCACGCGCCAGACCTCGTTTTTGCCCTCGCCCTTGAGCGAGGAGAAGGGGATGACAGGCGTGCCGAGCTTGATGAGCTTGTGAGACGCAATGGCTGCAAGATTCTTTTCGCGCTCGGTCTTGTTGAGCTTATCCACCTTGGTGGCAACGATGGCGTAGGGAATGCCGCTCTGGTTGAGGAAATCCACCATCATTTCATCGTCGCGGGTCAGCCCCACGCGGGAATCGACCAGCTGAAGCACCAGACAGAGCAGATCCACGTTGGGATTGTTGGTAAAGTATCCGTCGGTCAGCATGCTCCATTTTTCCTTGTCCGCGGGATTGCGCGCTGCAAAGCCGTAGCCGGGCAGGTCGACAAGGAACAGCTTTTTATCTACGTTGTAGAAGTTGACCGTGATGGTCTTGCCGGGTGCGCTGGATACGCGCGCAAGCGATTTTCTGCCAAGCAAGGTGTTGAGCAAAGAGCTCTTGCCCACGTTGGAGCGACCCGAAAAGGCGACCTGCGGAATGGGATTGGTGGGGAATTGCTTGGCAAGTCCCGCGCTGATCTGCAGCTGTGCGTTCTGTGTCATAAAAGCCATTATTTTACCTCTGTAAACGACGTAGCGGGAACACGGCTTGTGCCGGTTGCTACGGGAATGTAATCGGGAATGTCATGGGAAACGGGGGCAGTCTTAACTGCCTCGGGCTGCACGAGTGCGACTGCGAGCACGTCCTCGATGCGGGAGCAGGGCACAAAGTGCACGTGCTCCTTGACCTCGGGATCAAGCTCGTGCATGTCTCGCATGTTATCTGCGGGAATGCAGACCGTGGTTGCGCCTGCAGCGTATGCGGCAAGCGATTTTTCTTTGAGTCCGCCAATGGCAAGCACTCTGCCGCGCAGCGTGATCTCGCCCGTCATGGCAACGTCGCGGCGGACGGGAATATTTGCAAGTGCGCTGATCATAGCGGCCGCCATGGTCACGCCCGCGCTGGGGCCGTCCTTGGGTACTGCGCCCTCGGGCACGTGCACGTGAATGTCCTTTTTGGTATAGAAATCGGTGGGAATGCCCCATTTATCGGCAACCGAGCGGGTGTAGGTCAGCGCAGCCTTTGCGCTTTCCTTCATGACGTCGCCAAGCGAGCCTGTCAGCTCGATCTTGCCCGTGCCGTCGGTTACGGCAACCTCTACGCGCAAAACGTCACCGCCCACCTCTGTCCATGCAAGGCCGTTGACCTCGCCCACCTCGTCCATAGCGGAAATGGCATCGGGCAAACGCTTACGCGGGCCCAAGTAGCCCTGAACGTCGGACGCGTCAATGACGATCTTCTTGCATTCCGTTTCCACCATTTTCTTGGCTGCCTTGCGGCAAAGCTCGGCAAAGGTACGCTCCAAGTTACGCACGCCTGCCTCGCGGGTGTAGTATTCGATCAGCTCGTCTACGGCGGCATCGGTGATCTTGACCGCACGCTTGGAAAGACCGTGGCGCGTCAGCTGCTTGGGAATCAAGTGATTCTTGGCAATGCTGCGTTTTTCGCTCTTGGTGTAGGTCCCCAGCTCAATGATCTCCATACGGTCGATCAGAGGACGCGGCACGGTCTCAAGCGTGTTGGCGGTCGCAATGAACAGACAGTCGGAAAGGTCGAAGGGAAGCTCCACGAAGTGATCGCGGAAGTATTTGTTCTGCTCGGGGTCCAGCACCTCAAGTAGCGCGGAGGAGGGATCACCGTGCGCGCTGATCGACAGCTTGTCGATCTCGTCGAGCAAAATCAGCGGATTGCGCACGCCCGCACGGGAAACGGCGTCGATGATTCTGCCGGGCATAGAGCCGATGTAGGTCTTACGGTGACCGCGGATATCCGCCTCGTCACGCACACCGCCCAGGGACACGCGCACGTACTTGCGCTTGAGCGCGCGGGCGATGGAAGCACCGATTGAGGTCTTACCCACGCCGGGAGGGCCTACCAAGCAAATGATCTGATTTTTCAGCTCGGGGGAGAGCTGCTTAACGGCAAGGAACTCCAGAATGCGCTCCTTGACTTTCTCCATGCCGTCGTGGTCTGCGTCCAGCACCTTTTTGGCTGCAGAAACGCTGACGCGGTCCTTGGTGGTCTTGTTCCAGGGCAGATTTAAGCAAACGTCCAGGTAGTTTTCAATCACGCCTGCCTCTGCGGAGCCGAACGGCGTGCGGGAAAGGCGGTCGTTTTCCTTGAGCAGCTTTTTCTCCACCTCTTCGGGCAGATGCGCCTGCGCAATACGCTTTTTGTTTTCCCAGATCTCGTTGTCACCCTCGCCAAGCTCCTCTTGCAGGGTACGGATCTGCTCGCGCATGTAGTATTCCTTTTGATGGCGCGCAATGCGCTCGCGCACGCGGCCGTGGATCATGGCGTCGCATTCCAAAATCTCCGCTTCGTGATCCAGCATCATGCAAACGGTTTCAATACGGATCATGGGATCAAAGCATTCCAGCACGGTCTGCTTATCCTCGGGACGAATGAGCACGTTGGCAGCGATCATATCGGCAAGCACGCCGGGGTCTCTGAGCGCGCGTGCGGAGTGCATGATCTCCTCGCCCGATGCGGGCAGGTGATGTACCACGCGCTCCATGGCAGCGAGAGCCTGACGCATATACGCCTCGGCGCGAATGCCGCCGTTATCCTTGAGCACGTAGGATTTGCACATGACCTCAGCGTACGTGCCGTCCTCGGTGGGGTGCAGAGCACTCAGCATACCGCGCGTCATACCAACGGCAATGGCGCGGTTTTGTCCGTCACCGGACTTGACAAGCTGTCTGATTTTGGCAATTGTGCCAACGCGGTGCAGCTTCTGCAGCGAGGGTTCACCGCTGTCGGGCTCACTCGGATCGCGCAAGGTGACCAAAAGCACGGGCAAAGAGCCCTGTGCGGCAAGCTTTGCCGCATGTGCCGAGCCAAAGCTGTCCTCGGCAACGTCAAAATTGATGGTGGCACCGGGAAAAGCGACGATGCCGCGCAATGCGATCACGGGCATGGTCATGCTTTCGGCTTTTTCAATATATCCTGACATGTGTAAAAATTCCTTTCCGGGGTAGGGTATTGCGATATATACAAGACGCCCTAAGGGCGGGATAATACTATATCAACTTAACATTATAGCACAAGAGGTAAAAAAATGCTATACCTTTCAAGGTTTATTTACAATTATTATATAGTTTTTTTCAAAAACAGCGCAAAAAAAGCGCGAAAAAACGCGCAAAAGGGTATAAAAAATGAAAAATGAAAAAACGGAATCGGCAGAAACCGATCCCGCTTCCATGTTCGCTCGCGTATATCCTCGGTGCGAACGAAGCTGATGCAACGTTTGGCGTCTTTGCACGCTTTACGTCATGAGATTGACGTTCCGCAAAGTCCGACTTGAGCTGCACTTTTCCGACGGAACGACTGCTTCCGCCGTGCATGATTATTATACCGCATCCTGTGCGTTTTGTAAATTGGCAAAGTTGACGATTTTTGACGAGATATTTCGTGAAAACAACTACCGGTGAGAAAATCGCCGATATTTTCACAGAATATTTTGGCTATTTTCCCGATAGACATGCATGTCGTACCAAACGGGCGTTCGGTTTTGCCCGCGAAAAAAGGGGCTTGCCCGAAGACAAGCCCCTTGGAGGAGTAGGATCAATCCTTCTTTTTGGTGATTACGACGGATGCGCATGCCATCAGAGCCAGCACCATGACGGGAGCGGCAACGGATTTGCATCCGCTCTTTTGCTCGGTCTGCTCGGTGGTTTGCTCGGTGGTCTGATCGGGTTGTGCATCGGTGGTAACGTCCTCTGCGGGATCGGTTTCTACGGGTTCGGTGGTGACTTCGGGCTCGGTGCCGGTCGCGTTTGCGGCGGTCGAGACGTAGCTGTATTTGAATCTGCCCGAGGGAGCAACGTCACCCGAGGTGTAGAAGTCCAGAATGTCACCGGAGAAGGTGGTGTAAACGTAGTCGGTCTCGCCGCGTGCGCCTGCGTCTGCAAGGTCGTGTACGTTATCGGTCCATGCAAAGTTGACGGTGAAGTCGTGACCGGACAGGGAAAGCATGCTCTTGGGTACCTTGACCTGCATGTAGTTGCCGTTTACGGTGTAGTCCACCTCGCCCACGGTCTCGGTCTCGTAGCCGTTGCCCGTGAACTTTTCAAGCACTGCCTTGGTTGCGGAGGGAGAGGTCTTATTGAGTACGAAATCAAAGGTCTCCCAACCCTGATTCTGCTGATCGGTGTCAAGATACAGCACCATCCAAAGAGGATCGGTGTAGGGGGTGATATCCTCTGCGCACTCTACGTAGAAGTAAACGTATTCGTCGTCACGTGCGATCTTTGCGCCCATGATGTCGTTTCTGCCGGAGTATTCGTGGTACTGCAGCTCGCCCCAGCCGTCGCCCTCGCGGTCGCCGGTATTGCCGACGTAGGCTGCGTAGTAGGGCTCGACCGCACTCCACTGTGCGTTATCTTTGGTGATATCGATGGTTGCCATACCGTTGGGAGTGGGAATGGGGCGTACGCCCTTGTACTGACGGATGAAGTTGACCATCTGATAGTAATAATGGTCCTTGAGGTCGCCTCTGGTAGGCTCAATGTCGCGGGAGAATTCGTCGTTGAACTGGTCGCAGAACGCGTTGGGAACAGCGGAGTCATAGCCCTCGGGCCAACCGTCGATGCGTGCCATTGCCCATTCGTTCCAACCCGTGATAAAGATGATCTTGGGGTCGATCTCCAGCGCGTAGTTGAACTGCTCTGCGAAGTTGTAGCCCCATTTGGAGGCTTCCTTGCCTTCCTTGTCGTAGCGATCGGGGTAGTCGTGCGTATAGGAGCGTCCCATAACGTTGTTGCCGCTCATAGCCGAGATCATGTCCAGCGCGTAGTTGTGGTTTTGTGCGATGCCTACGGTGACCTGCTCGGCAATTTTATTGGATCTGTCCTTGGCAGAGGCGTAATAAACTGCCTGCGGGTAGGTGGAGAGCCAGCCCCAGCTGCCGGTATCGGTCTTGCCGACCTTATATCCGGGCTGACCGCTGCGCCAGGTGAAGAATTTCGTGATCTCTCTGCCTGCGTTGTCTCCGGTGTTGATGGCGCTCTGGCGTGCCATCAGCATGGGCTTGCCTTTCCAGTAGAACCAAAGCTTATGGTAGTCGCCGTTACGGAAGAAATCTAAGTACAGCTCACGCACCTGCGTGTTGGTGTCCGCACCGCCTCCGAAGGGCATCATGAAGGAGACCTTGGGAGTCAGCACGCCGTCGTCCATCGCGTCCGACCAGGTCTTGAACAATGCCTTGTAGCCGGATTTGTGCGTAGCGGTGCCGTTGGTGTTATCGGTCAGAATGGCGTCGATGCCCGCGTTGGCAAGCAGCTCACCCTGACGGCGGATGACCCAGGTATCGGTGCTTTCATAGTAACCGTAGATGGATTCGTTCCATGAGCCCTGGAAGTTGGCGGGCGTCCATACGGGATGGTTGAAATCACGCATTGCCTCGGGATATTGCTCTACGGTGTCGTTGACGTTGATAGCGCGGAGTCTGCCAAGGTGCCATGTCCAGAAGAAGATGGATACGGTCTTGTCCTCGCGTGGGTCACCGACCTCGGCGTTGGTCAGCGAAACGCGACCCAGACCGTCGGTGAATACCCAGGTGTCGGGCATGACCTCGTGGGTGTAAATGGCACTGTCCTCGGGAATGACGTATTCCTTGGGGGCTGTGTGCTTGCCGTCGATGTCTGCGCTGATCGGATCGCATTTACCGAAGGGATCTGCGACAGAGCCCACGAAGGCGATCTTGAGCTCGGGCTCGTGCGGCAGCTCGCTGCCGTCAATATAGGTAAAACCCTTGCCGTCCTTGACGTCGGTATAGGTCCAGACGCCGACCGAACCGCGGGGCTCGATCACGGCAAACAGGTATTCACCTGCGGGCTGTGCGGCGAAGGTCAGCTTGTTTGTGGCATTGTCTTTCATGGGATCGATGCGTACGGATGCGATGGGCGCGGCTTCCAGAGAGTCGTCGGGGTCACCGGTCCACTTGAACAGCGCCAGCGTGCAAGCTGCGTTTGTTTCGGTCCAGGTGGGCATGGCGAAGGAAAAGCCGGTGAACTCGGCGTTGACCTTGGCGCGGTAAGCAAACGTGGTCTCAACGCGCATGGCGTTGCGTGCGCCCGTTCCGTTCATGACGGGAACATCTGCTGCATAAGCAGGCAGGATCAGGGGCGGTATGCAGGCTGCCATCATAAAGACCGCCGGCAAAAGCGGGAGAATTTTAGCAAACGCAAAACGTTTTTTCATGGGGGAGCTCCTTTCCCGATTGTAAGTACTATCATTATACCATAAAAAAGCGGCTGCGTCAACGGGCGGCATCCAATTTTTCGTCTGCCTTTTGCCCAAAAGAAGGGCACTGGTGCAACGCCGGAAGAAATCCGTGAAAGCAGATGCGAAAAATGAAAAATATTTTTGCAAAACCTATTGACAAACCCAAGCATGTGTGGTAAAATAGCACGGTAAATGAAGCGAAACCCCTCGGTTTCCACCCTGCCGCCCATGAGCGCGCTCGGTTGATATTCTCTTTTCTTGTGCCGCGAAGTCGGTGCAGTGGGCGTACGGGGGCAGATTGCTTCGGTACGATTTTTATTTTTCGGAGGTGCAGTCCTATCGCTACCAATCAAAAAGACACGCTTATTAATGAAGAGATCAACTGTGAGCAGATCCGCGTTATCGGCACGGACGGCGCAATGCTGGGTATCATGAGCTCCGATCAGGCACTTCAGATGGCTTACGACAAGTCGCTGGATCTTGTGATGATGTCTCCCGATGCAAATCCCCCCGTGTGCAAGATCATGGATTACGGCAAGTATCGCTTTGAAAAGGATAAGCGCGAAAAGGAAGCAAAGAAAAAGCAGCAGGTCATTGAAACCAAGGAAATTCAGCTTTCCTGCCGCATTGACACCCACGACTACGAGACCAAGATGAAGAGAGGCCGCAAGTTCCTGGAGCAGGGCAACAAGGTCAAGGTCGTATTAGTCTTCCACGGACGTGAGATGAGCCATCAGCAGCTGGGTAAGGACATGATCGACAAGTTTATTGCCGACTGTGCGGACCTGGGTACGACCGACAAAAAGCCCGTGCTGAACGGTAAGCTGCTCAGCGTAGTCATTTCGCCCGTTAAGAAAAAGTAATTTCGTTCATTTTATTATTCCGAAGGTGCGCCCTTTCCATTGCGCCCCGAGGGAGAAATGATAGTGCCACGTGCACGCCAATCAAAATTGAAAAGGAGAAAAGTTAAAATGGGAAAGGTTAAGACACATAAGGCTTCGGCTAAGAGATTTTCCGTTACCGGAACCGGCAAGGTTAAGATGAACCACAGCCACCACCGCCACAAGCTGGGCATTAAGGATCAGAAGAGAAAGAGACATCTGCGCACCGGTGCAACCATCGCAAGCGCAAAGGTCGCTGCAAACATCAGAGAACTGATTCAGAAGTAATCGGAAGAAATTAGCAGAAGGAGGATAAGAAAATGGCAAGAGTTAAGGGCGCTATGATGGCGCGTAAGAGAAGAAATAAAGTTCTGAAGGCTGCAAAGGGCTACTGGGGTTCCAAGTCCAAGCACTTCAAGATGGCTAAGCAGGCCGTCATGAAGAGCGGTAACTATGCATTTGCCGGCAGAAAGATGAAGAAGAGAGACTTCCGTCGTCTGTGGATCACCAGAATTTCCGCAGCTTGCAAGGCAAACGGCATGAACTACTCTACTTTCATGAACGGTCTGAAGAAGGCAAACGTAACCCTGAACAGAAAGATGCTGTCTGAGATCGCAATCAGCGATCCCGCTGCATTCACCGCTCTGTGCGAGCAGGCTAAGGCTGCTCTTTAATTGAATATTGGGGATGCTTACACACGTGTGTGCGGGCATCCCCAGTTGCGTTTTATGGCTTAGGTAAAAACCTTGTAAAACAAGGAAAATCCATGCCATAATGGGCTGTTTACACGCGCGTGTGACAGCCCGTTTTCCCTTAAATTATGTCCTTTTAACGGAGGATCTTTCCATGGAATCTACCCCCATGATCATTACGTCCAGGCAGAACGGCTACGTCAGCCTTGCATGCAAGCTGGGCGAAAAGAAGCATCGCCAGAGCGAAAAAATGTTCCGTTTTGACGGCGTCAAGCTGTTTTGTGAGGCGGTGCAAAGAGGCGTGGAGCTCGCTTTTGTTTTGGTGGACGAGACGCTTGTAAACAGCGTAAACGCCAAGACCAAGAGCCTGTATTCGCTGACTTTGGACGACGCAAATTGCCGCATTTTGTATCTCTCACACGATCTTTTTGTCAAAATTTCTGACGAAAATGCGCCCGAGGGAATCATTTGCGTGGCAAAATATATTGACAAAATTCATAAAATCGCTACAATAGATAGTAGCAACGAGGATCTTTCGGGCATTTTTTCGCCCGAAGGCGGACGCGTTTTGCTGTGCGAATCGCTGCGTGATCCCGGCAACGTGGGCACTGTGGTGCGTACCGCGTTTGCTTTCGGTATCGATTGGCTGATTCTCAGCGGCGACTGTGCGGATCTGTATAATCCCAAGGTGCTGCGCGGCGCGATGGGTACGCTGTTTTCGCAAAGGATTTTGCGCGTGGACGATCTGGCTGCCGCTATCGAAATGATGCGTGCATCCGGCAGACGCGTGTATGCCGCAGCCCTTGACGAAAGCGCGCGCCAGCTTGGCAGCTTTGCGTTTGACAAGGCTGACAGCGCCGTGATCGGCAACGAAGGGCACGGACTCTCGGAGCGCGTCCTGAACGCTTGCGATGCAAGCGTTTATATCCCCATGGCGGGCGATGCAGAGTCGCTCAATGCATCTGTCGCAGCAGCTGTGCTGATGTGGGAGATGTGCAGAAACGATTAAACCAAACGTATGAAAGGAGTTGCTTATATGAAAGGGAACGAGACCTTGTTTTCGGTATGGCTGTCGCTGTGCACCGGCGTTGCCAATACGGAATTTGTTACGCTGATCAATAAGTTCGGCTCCGCATACGCGCTGTTCTGTGCGCAGGAGTCGGATATTGAGGAGCTGGACGTCAGCGAGGGCTTGAAGGGCCGACTGTGCGATAAGCGGCTTGACGATGCGTACGGCATCGTGGAGTACTGTCAAAAGCACGGCGTGGGCATTTTGTCCTACACCGATCCCGCGTATCCCTCCTCCTTGCGCGCCATTAAGGCACCGCCCTGCGTGCTTTATTACAAGGGCAAGCTGCCCGACTTTGAAAAGCGTTTGTTCATCAGCATGGTGGGCACGCGCAGCATGAGTGAATACGGCAAGGAGATGGCGTACAGAATTTCCTATGAGCTGGCAAGCACGGGAACCGTCATCGTCAGCGGCATGGCACTCGGCATTGACGCGGCTTGCGCCGTGGGCGCGCTTGCGGCAAAGGGCTGCACAGTTGCGGTGCTTGGCTGCGGGATCGACGTTGTTTATCCCAAGCAGCACGAAAGACTGATGCAGGCGATTGCCGAGCATGGCGTCGTGTTGACCGAGTTCCCGCCCGCAACACCGCCCAGAGGCTACCATTTTCCCATCCGCAACCGCATTATCAGCGGTCTTGGCGCGGGTGCGTTGGTCGTGGAAGCCGACCTTGGCAGCGGTGCACTGATCACCGCCAGAGAGGCGATCGCGCAGGGAAAGGACATTTATGCCGTTCCCGGAAACGTGGGCGATCAGAACACCTCGGGCACCAATGCACTGATCCGTGACGGTGCCGCGGTCGTGCTGAACACACGCGATATTTTACAAAACTACGCATTCCTGTACCGCGACAGCGTGGATGCTGCCCGCTTGATGCGCGCGCAGGAGCGTTCCGATCCCGATCCCGCAGCGTTTGCGCGCTACGGCGTCGGACTCCCCGCCGCATCTGCGCCCGTCAAGAGTGTGGGCGAGGTGCGTGCCGAGCAAACACAAAAGCCGTCTGCTTCCAAGGCTGAAAAGCCGGAGCGGACACAACCCAAAAAGGCGGACGCTGCCCCTGAGCAGCCTGCCGCACAGCCGCACCGTGACGATTCTGCCGAGGTGCTGGCAGCGTTTTCCGAAAAGCAGCGCGAAATGTTCGCGCAGATCCCGCTGGATAAGGCGATCAGTGCAGATTGGCTGGTACGCTGCGGTTACCCCGCGCATGAGGTCATGATGGCGCTGACCATGTTTGAGATCAAGGGACTGATCTCCTCGCTGCCCGGCGGACTTTACACTCGTAAATAATTCACCTTACTCTGAAAGGAAAAAAGATACACTATGGCAAATCTGGTAATCGTGGAGTCACCCTCCAAAGCAACAACCATCAAGAGCTATCTCGGCTCTAACTATAAGGTCATTGCGTCCAAAGGACACGTGCGCGACCTTCCCAAAAGCACACTTGCCGTGGATATTGAGAACGGCTTTGACGCACATTACATCAACGTGCGCGGCAAGGGAGATCTGATCAAGGAGATCCGCAAGGAGGCAAAGCACGCCACCAAGGTATTCCTTGCAACCGACCCTGACCGCGAAGGCGAAGCAATTTCCTGGCATTTGGCGGCAGTTCTGGGTATTCCCGTAGAAAAGACCCAGCGCGTCACCTTTAACGAGATCACCAAGACCGCAGTCAAGACTGCTATCAAGCAGCCCAGAACCATTGATATGGATCTGGTCGACTCGCAGAGAGCGCGCCGTATCGTGGACAGAATCGTGGGCTATAAGATCAGCCCGCTGCTCTGGAAGAACGTCAAGCCCGGTCTTTCCGCAGGTCGCGTACAGAGCGTTGCGACCAAGATGATCGTGGAAAGAGAAAACGAGATCCACGCATTCGTGCCCGAGGAATACTGGACCATTGCAGCGCAGCTGCATGCCGAGAGCGGTTCGCACGTGCTGGCTCGCTTCTGGGGTGACGGTAACGGTAAGATCAAGCTGACCAACCGCGAGCAGGCTGAAGCGATCGTAAGCGCAGTACAGGGCAAGTCCTTTACCGTAGCGGACGTCAAGCGTGCAACCAGACATAAGTCGCCCGCGCCTCCCTTTACCACCTCTACCATGCAGCAGGAGGCGTCGCGCAAGCTGGGCTTCCAGTCCCAACGCATCATGCGCGTGGCGCAGGAGCTTTACGAGGGTATTAACGTCGGTGCCGAGAACGGCGGCGTACAGGGTCTGATCACCTATATGCGTACCGACTCTCTGCGTATTTCCGACGAGGCACAGGCAGCGGCATTGGCATTTATCGCAGGCAAGTACGGTGAGCAGTATTGCCCCGCAAGCCCCAGAACCTATAAGGCAAAGGCAGGTGCGCAGGATGCGCACGAAGCCATCCGTCCCACCAAGACCGATTTGGAGCCCGCAAAGATCCGCAAGTATCTGACTACCGATCAGTACAGACTGTATAAGCTGATCTGGGAGAGATTTGTGGCAAGCCAGATGCAGTCCGCAGAGCTGGCTACCTTGAGCGTGGACTTCAACGCTCAGGGATATTTGTTCCGCACCGGCGGTTATACCGTGACATTCCCCGGCTACATGGTGCTGTATGAAGAATCCACCGATGACAAGGCTGACGAGAACGACCCCGATCAGCTCAGCGATATCCGCCTGCCGGACATGAAGCAGGGGCAGGTATGGCAGCCCGATTCGATCGATCCCGCATGCCACTTCACCGAGCCTCCCGCAAGATATACCGAGGCAACGCTGATCAAGAACCTGGAAGAAAAGGGCATTGGCAGACCCTCCACCTATACCACCATCATTACCAACATTTCCAAGAATTACGTCTCCCGCGAGGGCAAGTCGCTCTATCCCACCGCGTACGGCGAGGTGACGACCAAGCTCATGGAGGAGAATTTCACAAGCATTGTGGATTACCGCTTTACCGCACGTATGGAGAGCGACCTTGACTCGATCGAAAAGGGCAGCGTAGAGATGAACAGCGTGCTGGAAAAGTTCTGGAGTGACTTTGCAGGGCAGCTGGAGGGCGCGGAAAAGGCACTGGCGCAGGCTTCCTACGAGCTGCCTGTGGAAAAGACCGATATGATCTGCGACAAGTGTGGCGCGACCATGATCGTCAAGAACGGCCGCTTTGGCAAATTTGCAGCGTGCCCCAACTATCCCACCTGTAAGAATACAAAGCCCCTGAATCCCCCCAAGGCGGAGGCGGAGGAGCAGGCGCAGACCGAAAAGAAGGTCGTCGTTGCCGATTTCAAGTGCGAAAAGTGCGGCGGTGACATGGTATTGCGTACCGGTCGTTACGGCAGCTTCTACGCTTGCGCAAATTATCCCACCTGTGCGTTTACCAAGCCCAGAACCAAGGATATCGGCGTACCTTGTCCCAAGTGCGCAAGCAAGGTCGTCATGAAGTACGGCAAGAACAAGACTGTGTTCTACAGCTGTGAAAAGTACCCCGAGTGTGATTTCTCCTCCTGGGATATGCCCGTGGGTGAGAAGTGCCCCGATTGTGGCGGCATGCTGTTCAGAAAGAAGGGCAAGGCACTCATCGTTTGCCACGACAAGGCGTGCGGATATCAGAGACAGGCAACCGAGACCGAAATGTCCGGTGAGGGAGAAGCATAATGGCTGACTATATTTCCGTTCTCGGCGCGGGACTTGCGGGCTGTGAAGCTGCCTTTGCGGCAGCCGAGCGCGGTGTCAAGGTCAAGCTTTATGAGATGAAGCCCCATAAATATACACCCGCGCACCACGCGCCCACCTTTGGCGAGCTGGTCTGCTCCAACTCGCTGCGCTCGGACGCGCCCTCCAACGCCATCGGCTTGCTCAAAAGCGAGATGCGCGAGATGGGCTCGCTGATCATGCAGGCGGCGGACGCAACGCGCGTGCCCGCAGGCTCGGCTCTTGCGGTGGACAGAGTGCTGTTTTCCGAGTATATTACCGACCGTGTACGCAATCACCCGAATATTGAGGTGATCGAGTGCGAGTGCGACCGCCTGCCCGATGACGGCATTACGGTGATCGCGACGGGGCCCTTGACCAGTGCTCCCATGGCAAGCTATATCCGTGATGATCTCGGCTGCTCGGGATTGCACTTCTTTGACGCTGCCGCACCCATCGTGGATGCCGACAGCATCAATATGGACGTCGCGTTTTTCGCATCCCGCTATGATAAGGGGGATGCCGACTATATCAACTGCCCCATGACCAAGGAGCAGTACGATGCCTTTTACGAGGCGCTGATTACGGCAGAGGAGGCTGCGCTCAAGGAATTTGACCGCGAGGAGCAGAAGGATCTGACCGTGTTTGAGGGCTGCATGCCCGTTGAGGTCATGGCACGCCGCGGCTACGAAACGCTGCGTTACGGCCCTTTGAAGCCCGTGGGTCTGATCGACCCGCGCGTGGGCAAGGAGTATTACGCGGTCGTGCAGCTGCGCAAGGAGAACAAAGAGGGAACTATGTATAACCTCGTGGGCTTTCAGACCCACCTGACCTTCCCCGAGCAGCGCCGTGTGTTTAGCATGATTCCCGGACTGGAAAACGCGGAATTTTTGCGTTACGGTGTCATGCACCGCAATACCTATCTCAATTCTCCCGGTCTGCTCGCAGCGGATTATTCCATGCTGTCCCGTCCCAACGTATTCTTTGCAGGACAGATGTCCGGTGTGGAGGGCTATATCGAATCCGCAGGCTCGGGCTTGGTGGCAGGCATCAACGCCGCACGCCGCGCCAAAGGCATGGATGCGCTGATCTTCCCCAGAAAGACCATGATCGGTGCGATGGCACAGTACGTACAGAACGGCAGCGTAGGCTCGTTCGTGCCCATGAACGCTAACTTCGGCATTATTGAAATGCCTGCAAAAAAGGTCAAGGGCGGCAAGGCGGCAAGAAATGCCGTGATCGCCGAGACCGCAATTGCAATTATCAAAGAAATGCTGCCCGAGATCAACGCCTGATCCCGGGACAGAGAAAGGACGCTTATGAGTCATTTTGAGAGCAGATATCCCAAGCCTACCGAGCTTTTGCAACAGACCATCGGATATCGCTTTGAAAATCATTCCTATCTGCAAAAGGCGCTGACGCACTCCTCATACTCCAACGAGCAGGGAGACAAGCATCACCATCTGCTTTGCAACGAACGACTGGAATTTCTGGGAGACTCGGTGCTGTCGGTGGTGGTCAGCCGTTACTTATATACTGCGTATCCCGATCTTGCCGAGGGTGAATTGACAAGATTGCGCGCGGAGCTGGTTTGTGAGCGCGCGCTGTCCTCGTTTGCCGATCGCATTCATCTTGGCGATTACCTGCTTTTGGGTGTCGGTGAAGAGAAAAACCGCGGCAGAGAGCGCAGATCCATTTTGGCGGATGCGTTTGAAGCGTTGTTGGCTGCCATCTACCTTGATGCGGGTGAGCAGGGCTTTGACCGCGTTGGCGAGCTGCTGTTGCCCCTGATCCGTGAGGAGATCTCTCACGCGGGTGCGCAAGGCAGCAGCGATTACAAGACTCTCTTGCAGCAGTTCGTGCAGCAGACCGAGGGCGATTTTCTCGAATACGTCACGGTTGGCGAGAGCGGTCCCGATCACCAAAAGACCTTTACGGTCGAGGCAAGACTCAATTCCAACGTCATAGGCCGCGGCGAGGGACAGTCCAAGCGTCGCGCAGAGCAAAACGCTGCGCGTCAGGCGCTTGAGCTGTTCGGTGTACAGCCGTGAGCAGACACTTAAATATCCCCGTGTTTATCCCGCATCTCGGATGCCCCAACGCCTGCGTGTTCTGCAATCAGCGCACCATATCGGGCACACAGCATTTTGATCCCGACGAGGTGGACGCGCAGATCGCACAGGCACTTGCCACTACGACCGAGCAGGATACGGCAGAGATCGCGTTTTTCGGCGGCTCGTTTACCGGCATTGACCGTGCGCTGATGTGCTATCTTTTGGACGTTGCCCAGCGGTACGTGCAGACTCCCGTGGCGGGTAAAGCGCGCGTGCAGGGCATTCGCATGTCCACGCGACCCGATTATATTTCGGACGAGATCATTGAGATCCTGTCGCGCTACAGCGTGCGCACGGTCGAGCTTGGCGTGCAGAGCATGGACGACGCGGTGCTATACGCCTCGGGGCGCGGTCACGATGCCGCGTGTGCCGAGCGGGCATGTCGCTTGCTGCTGGACGCAGGCTACGAGGTTGTGGGACAGACCATGATCGGTCTGCCGGGCAGCACGCTGCAAAGCGAGGTGGAAACTGCAGAGAAGCTATGCAGGCTCGGCGTGCAGGGTGCGCGCATCTATCCCACCGTGGTGTTTGCCGACACCGCGCTGTGTGATATGATGCAAAGCGGACGCTACGTGCCGCTGACGCTTGACGAGGCGGTGGAGCGCAGCGCGGCAACCTTACGCGTATTTGAGGATGCAGGCGTGCAGGTCATACGTGTAGGACTTTGCGCCTCGGACAACCTCTCCGATCCCGCGTTGGCTGTTGCGGGGGCAAAACACCCCGCGCTCGGTGAGCTGGTGCGCTCGCACCTGTATTATCAGAGCTTGAGAGAATTGCTGGCGGGAGCAACCGCTCCCGTGCGGCAAGTATATATTCCCGTCCGAGAGCTTTCTGTGGCGATCGGACAGCACAGACAAAACCTTTTGCGCTTGCAAGCGGAGTTCGGCACACAGCTCAGGCTGGTTGCAAGCGACGTAAAAGCTCCTAAAATCTAAGCAAAGGAGAAAGAGCATTGTACTTAAAATCTATTGAATTACAAGGCTTCAAGTCCTTCCCGGACAGAACCAAGCTGGTCTTTGACAACGGCATGGTGGGCGAGCAGGCGGGCGTTACCGTCATCGTAGGTCCCAACGGAAGCGGCAAGTCCAATATCGCGGACGCGATGCGTTGGGTACTGGGCGAGATCTCGTCCAAAACGCTGCGCGGCTCCAAGATGGAGGACGTTATTTTCGGCGGCGCGGACAGCCGCCGTCCCATGGGTTATGCAGAGGTATCGGTTACCTTTGATAACACCGGAGATTTTGCA
Source organism: Eubacteriales bacterium (assembly GCA_045658965.1). GTDB lineage: Bacteria > Bacillota > Clostridia > Oscillospirales > CAG-272 > SVQP01. The sequence goes on along the minus strand of JAZOVZ010000099.1, from coordinate 32,108 downwards.
AAATTGGATTGCCCTTACGACGAGGTGACGGTTACCAGACGTTACTTCCGCCAGGGCGAGAGTGAATATTTCATCAACCGCCGTGCGGTCAGATTGCGCGATATTTACGAGCTGTTCATGAACACCGGTATCGGTCGTGACGGTTACTCGATCATCGGTCAGGGTAGAATTGCCGAGATGGTATCGCGTAAGAGTGACGAGCGACGCAGCACGTTTGAGGATGCTTCGGGCATTGCCAAGTACCGCCATAAGAAGAACGAGGCGGAGCGCAAGCTTGCCAAGGCAGAGGAGAACATGGTGCGTATTATGGACGTGTTCTCCGAGGTGCAGGCGCAGGTAGGTCCCTTGGAAAAAGAGGCGGGCAAGGCAAAGCGCGCCATTGAACTGATGGACTCCAAAAAGCGTGCAGACGTCAGCCTGTGGCTGTACGATACCGAGCGCTTCCGCAACGAGATCGGTGTCGCGGAGGATGCGCTCAAGCACTCTGCGTTTGATCTGCAGACTGCAGAGGACGCGCTGCAGGGCATGGAGACGCAGAACAACCGTCTGTTTGAGGCGTCGCAGTCCAACAAGATGGCATCCGAGCAGCTGCTGACGCAGATCCGCGAGCAGACGCAGGAGAATCATACGCTGGACAGCGAGTTCCGCGTGACCGAGAGCAACATTGCGCACACCAAGGAGCTGATCGAGGCGGCAACTTCCTCCATGGCTCTTTCGCAGAAAAATATGGAGCAGGAGCAGGCGGCTTGCGGTGAGCACTCCGCACGCATTCTTGCGCTTGCCGAGCAGAGTGCTGCGCTTGAGCGTCAGCAGGGCGAGATCGCAGACGAGATCCGCACCACGCGCGCCAAGATCGCGGTGCTGGAGGCTGATATTGCCACCGCGCTTGCGGACATCCGCGAGGCTGAGGCTGAGGCGACCGACATCCGCGTGCGTATCTCTGTCTTGGAGAACGCCAAGAACAGCGGCAGCGATCGCAACAGCGATATCCTTGCCGATATGGAGACCTATGAGAATGCCGACCGCGCCCTGCAAAAGCAGAGTGCCGAAAAGCAAAAGACGGTTGCCGATTATCAGAAGGCGATCGACGAGGCTGCGGCAGAGATCGAGGACTATAATAAAAAGCTGGTTGCGCTCAACGCGTCGTTTGGTGAGCTTTCCGAGCAGATCAACCAGATCAGACTGCGCCGCGATTCGGCACAGCAAAGAATTCAGACCTTCAAGCACATGGAAGAGAGCTTTGAGGGTTATGCCAACAGCGTGCGCTTCGTCATGAACCGCTACGCGGAGGGCAAGATCACTGCTGCGGGCGGTGTGCCCGTGGGCAAGATCTACGGTCCGCTTTCCAAGGTGGTCAGCGTAGATGAAAAGTACGTCACCGCGATTGAAACCGCGCTGGGTGCAAACCTGCAGCATATCGTAGTGGACGACGAAGAGACCGCAAAGGCGGCTATGTACGCGCTCAAAAAGGGCGAGGCGGGCAGAGCGACCTTCTTCCCCCTGACCTCTATGCGTGCGTCTGCCCCCACGCCCGAAATGCGTGACGCGTCGGGCTATCGCGGCTATATTGCAGTTGCGGACACCTTGATCGATTGCGAGGACAAGTTCCGTGACGTGGTTTCCTCGCTGATCGGCAGAACCGTCATTTTCGATACCATCGATAATGCGACCGCTATGGCAAAGGCGCTGCGCTACCGCGTACGCGTTGTGACCTTGGACGGTCAGCAGATCAATATGGGCGGTTCGTTTACGGGCGGCTCGGTGCGCCAGGGTGCGAGCGTGCTTGGCAGAGCAGCCGAGATCAAAAAGCTGGAGGAGACCTGCGCTGCATGCGAAAAGGAGCTTGCCAAGCTGCTCAAGGATGCAGATCAGAAAAAGCAGGATATCCGCGACACCACCGAGGATAAGGCATCGTGCGAGGACCGCAAGGAGCTGCTGGGCGTGCTGATGAGCACCGAGGCGGCGCAGCTTGAGCAGATCAATGCCAAGATCGAGGCGAATGCAACGCTGCTTGCCAAGATGCGCGAGGACTACGACCAGATCATCGCCATGAGCGAGAGATACGAGGAAGACCTTGCCATTCTGCAGGCGGACGAGCGCAGAGCAGCCACGGTCGTGAGCGAGATCACCGCGGCACGTCAGAAAAAGGACGAGCAGAGACTTGATATGGAAGACCACGTGGCGGATCTGAACGACCGCATGACCGGTGTGATCATCAAGATCAGCGAAACGGCAAAGGATACCGAGACCGAGCACACCTTGCTTGGCGTTTGCCGTACGCGCGTTGATTTGTATGCGGACGAGATCCGCGCGTCGCGCGAGCGTATCGTTTCGCTGGAGGACATGATTGAGGGATACACGGTATTCCAGGCAGATAACAGACAAAAATACGAGGCGGGACAGGCAAGACTGCAGGAGCTGAATGCCAAGCGCGCCGAAATTGAAAGCGACAGCATGGACTTTGAGAAAAAGCTCAATGAAATGACTGCGCGCATGCGCGAGAAGATGAACCAGAAGGAGATCATCTTCCGCGAATATACCAAGTGTGAGAATAAGCTGAACAATCTGCGCGACGAGCTGGATAAGCTTTCGTCCAAGCTTTGGGATGATTACGAAATGACCAGAGCGGACGCGATCGCTCTGGGGTATCCCGCGATCACGCCCGAAAACCGCCGCGAGATGGTACAGCTGCAGACCGAATGCCGCAACAAGCTGCGTGCCATCGGTCACGTGGACCTGGGTGCTGTGGAGAAGTACCAGGAGGTCAAGAAGAGATACGACGAGATGAACGAGCAGATCACCGATCTGGAAAAGTCCAAGGCAGAGACCATGAAGATCATTGCCGAGCTGGAAGCCGAGATGAAGGCGGTGTTTGTCGAGTCCTTCAATCAGATCAACGAGAACTTCGGCAAGGTGTTTGCCGAGCTGTTCGGCGGCGGCTCTGCAGAGCTGTCTTTGTCCGATCCCGAGAACATTCTGGAGTCGGGCATTGAGATCAAGGCGGCACCTCCCGGAAAGATCATCAAGAATCTGATGCAGCTGTCGGGCGGCGAGCAGGCGTTTATCGGTGTTGCGCTGTTCTTTGCAATCCTCAAGGTCAACCCCACGCCCTTCTGTATTCTCGACGAGATCGAGGCGGCGCTGGACGAGGTCAACGTAGAAAGACTTGCACAGTACATCAAGAAGTACACCGACGGTACGCAGTTCATTATGATCACGCACCGCCGCGGTACCATGGCTGCTGCCACCAGACTGTACGGCGTCACCATGCCCGAGCACGGCATTTCCAAGGTGCTGACGCTGGACGTTAACGATATTGAAAAGCAAAAGGAGAGTAACTGGGATGGCATTTTTGGATAAATTAAAGGCGGGTCTGAAAAAGACCAAGGACGCGCTGTTTGGCAAGGTACACGACGTACTTTCCAATTTCGTGCGCGTGGATGAGGATATGCTGGACGAGCTTGAGGAGCTGCTGATTGAGGCAGACGTGGGCGTTGGCGCGACCGAGGAGATCATGGACGAGCTGCGCGACCGTATCAAGGACGGCAGAATCAAGGAAAAAGAGGACGTGATGGCTGCGCTGCAGGAAATGCTGACCGACATGATCGGCGAGGGCGGTGCGCTGAATCTGTCCACCACTCCCTCGGTGATCCTGGTCATCGGTGTCAACGGTGCGGGCAAGACCACCTCGATCGGTAAGATCTCCAACAGACTGCGCGCACAGGGCAAGAAGGTCGTAGTCGCGGCAGCGGACACCTTCCGCGCAGCGGCAATCGATCAGCTGCAGGTATGGTGCGACCGCGCCAAGGTAGAAATGGTGCGCCAGAACGAGGGCAGCGACCCTGCCGCAGTTGTTTACGACGCTATCAGCTACGCAAAGAAAAAGCAGGCTGACGTGCTGATCATTGATACCGCGGGCAGACTGCACAATAAGACCAATCTGATGAACGAGCTTGCAAAGATCAACCGCGTCATCGACCGTGAGCTGCCCGGTGCGGCAAGAGAAAACCTCTTGGTGCTGGACGCTACCACCGGTCAGAACGCGATCATGCAGGCAAAGGAATTCGGCAAGGCTGCCAACATCACGGGTCTGACGCTCAACAAGCTGGACGGCACCGCAAAGGGCGGTATCGTGCTTTCCATCAAGCGCGAGCTGGGCATTCCCGTCAAGTTCATCGGTGTGGGCGAAAAGATCGACGATATGCAGGAATTTGATGCTGCCGAGTTTATCAAGGCACTGTTTGAACAGTAATCATCAAGAGATATGAAGATCGTACTTGCATCACACAATCAAAATAAGATCAGAGAACTCAAGAGGATCCTTTCGCAGTCCATTCCCGAGGTTGAGGTATATTCGCTTGACGAGGTGGGCTTGACCGATGAGATTGAGGAAAACGGCACCACCTTTGCCGAAAACGCGACCATCAAGGCGCGCGCGGCGGCAGAGAGCGGCTATATCGGCGTAGGCGACGACTCGGGACTTGAGGTAAACGCCCTTGGTGGTGCGCCCGGCATCTTCAGCGCAAGATACGCGGGTGAGCACGGCGACGACGAGGCGAACAATCAGCTGCTTTTGAAGAATATGGAGAACGTGCAGGACAGAAGCGGCGCGTTCGTGTGTGCCATTGCCTGCGTGTTCCCGGATGATCTTGATCGGGCACACGTCTTCCTCGGTAAGACCGAGGGCGAGATCTTGCACGCATACAGAGGAGAGACCGGCTTTGGCTACGATCCCTTGTTCTACTATCCCCCCATGGAAAAAAGCTATGCCGAAATGACGGCAGACGAGAAAAACAGTATCAGCCACCGCGGCAGAGCCATGCAGCTGCTGGTTGATTTCTTAGTAAAGAATTATAACGGAGTTTGATATGATTACAAGTAAGCAAAGAGCATACCTGCGCAGCCTGGCGCACGATCTGCCCACCATTATGCAGATCGGCAAGGGCGGCTTGGGAGATAACATGCTCAAAACCTTTTCGGACGCGCTTGACGCAAGAGAGCTGATCAAGCTGGGCGTTCTGGATAACTGTGAATACACCCCCCGCGATATTGCGGACGCGCTTGGCGAGGCGCTGGGAGCTGAGGTTTGCGGCGTGATCGGCAGAAAGATCATTCTGTACCGCCGCAGCGAAAAGAAAAAGAATCGCATCGAGCTGCCCTGATATGCTGCGTATAGGCATTTACGGCGGCACGTTTTCACCGGTGCACAAGGGCCACGTGGCAGCTGCCAAGGCGTTTATGGAGCAGATGTGGCTGGACGTGCTATACGTCATTCCCACGGGCACAACGCCGCACAAGCAGATGGACGGTGAGGTCACCGCGGCACAAAGGCTGCGCATGTGCGAGCTTGCGTTCTCGGACGTTGAGGGCGTGATCGTCAGCGATATCGAGATGCGCCGCGAGGGCAAGAGCTTTACCGTGGATACGCTGGAAGCACTTGCGGGCGAGGACAGACGGTTGTTCTTGCTTTTGGGCACCGATATGATGCTGACGCTGGGATCATGGCGCGCACCCGAGCGCATCTTTGAGCTGTGCTATCCCGTGTACGTGCGCCGCGAGAGCGACAAGGCGCTGGACGAGGAGATCGTGCAAAAAATTGCGGAATACAATCAAAAATACGGCAAGGTGGTGCGCAGGATCGTGACCGACCCCATCGAGGTCAGCTCAACAGAGATCCGTAACGCCATTAGAGCGGGGCAGGGAATAGAGCAGCTCGTTCCCGCACGCGTTGCCGCATATATCAAGGAAAACGGGTTATACCAATGAACAAAGAACACATGATTACGGAATTGCGTGCGCGCGTGATCGCGGATATGTCCGAAAAGCGTGCAAGACACACCTTGGCGGTTGAGCAAATGGCGGCAAGACTTTCTGCACTGTACTGCCCCGAAAAGGAGCAAATGCTGCGCATAGCGGCACTGCTCCACGACGTGACAAAGGAATGGAGCACCGAGCGTCACGCGGCGTTTCTTGCAGAGCACGGCATCGTTCCCACCGCCATGGATCTGGCAGCACCCAAAACCTTACACGCAAAAACGGCTGCGCTGCTCATCCCCGAGCAGTATTCCGAATACGCAGATGACGAGGTCATCTCTGCTGTGCGCTACCATACGACGGGCAGGGAAGACATGACCGTGACAGAGCAGATCGTGTACCTTGCCGATTATATCGATGACTCGCGCACATTCGCGGATTGCGTGACCTTACGCAATGCTTTTTGGGGAGCCAAGCCCGAAGATATGACGCAAGACGAGCGCGAAACGCACCTTTTGCGCGTGCTGGTGCAATCGTTTGACATGACCATTGCAGGGCTGATCGAGGACGGCGCACCCGTCAGTGCGGACACGTTTTTGGCTCGAAACAGCCTGATTTTGAAACTGAAGATTGAAAAGTAAACGAGAAATAGAAAGGAATATACACATGGAAGACATTCTGAACAATGAAAATCAAGTAAAGAAGCCCTCTCTGATCGGTGCTACCCCCCTGCAGCTGGCAGAGGCGATCGCAGAGATTTTGGACGATACCAGAGCCAAGGATATCAAGATCGTGGAGCTCAAGGAAAAGACCGACATTGCGGAATATTTCGTGCTGGCAAACGGTACCTCCTCCACCCACGTCAAGGCTTTGGCAGGCGAGGTCGAGTTCAAGATGGAAGAGAGAGATATCAAGGCAGAGGCAGTTGAAGGCAGAGGCAATAACTCCTGGATCGTGCTGGACTACAGCCATGTCATCGTGCACGTGTTCAGCCGCGAGGCAAGAGAATTTTACGATCTGGACAGACTGTACGGCAACTGATTTTACAGTTTACAATTTATTAACAAATGTTTTTTGAAAAACGCGAAACGAAATGCGAGTTTTTGCGTCTTTATAGGTAGAACCCCCGATAGAACCGGAATGATGGGAATATAAAGGTCGACTAATTTGTAGTGGATAACTAAACGATATGGTTGCGCGCCCAAAAGGCGTCCCCCGAGGGGAAGCTGGCGCGCAGCGACTGAAGGGGAGTGGCGTGCTAAACGGTATGGTTACCCGTTCGGATATAACAATTCAAGCCCAAGCTTTCGCGTTCCCCTTCAGTCGCCTACGGCGCCAGCTTCCCCCCGGGGGACGCCTATGCAGCGCATGTCCTTATCGCTTGAATGTCTGCTATGGGTTACTTCATTCGGTGAATCCTGAAGTCGACCGCATTCCGACAGAACAAAGGAGGACTCACTATGAAAAAATTCAAAAAAATAAACCTGTGCATAACGGCAGGCGCAATGGCATTTTTGCTGTGCGTCCTTGCCGTTATGCCTGTTTTTGGCATGACTCCCATTGATCCGTATGGCGCGGTGCCGCATTTTGCGCTGTATCCTGCGGGTGGGAACAGCCCGCTTGCCATCAAGTCCTTGGACGTGACGTGGCAGATTGACAGCCTGCCTCCCGATTGGGACTTCCGTGATGCAGAGCAATATGCATCGTTTCTGGAATATCAACCGCGCGTGCGTGCAACCTACGTATTTGAAAATCCCACCGATCAGCCAGTCAAACAGGGATTGTATCTGCCTGCCGCACTACCGCCCGAATATGCAGAGTGGGAGAGCGTGAGCGTGGCGTCGCGCCTTTTGGAGCAATACAGCATCACGCTGGACGGCAAACCGGTCACGCCCACCGTGCGCTATGCTTATCTTTCCGAGGCGCAGACGCGGTATGAGCCTAATATATTTGAAAATGACTACACCATGCAAGCTCTGCTTTCGCATGCGGTCGGCAATCTTGACGTCAATACTTATGCAAAAGACACGCCTGTGACGGTGTATTCTTACGTGCCGGGCAATGACGTCAGAAAAGATGGGGGCTCGGAAATGCTGGAATGTCGCGTTCGGGTCATAGAGGACGGCGCGTGCGTCTTTATCCCGCATATGTGGGGAAACAGAGTAGAAGAGGATGCAAAGAGCGGGGAAGCTTGTGCAATCTTGGCAGGATACGTTTTCTACGGTGACGTCATCAACGTGTACGTCATCGGAGAGGGCGAGGTTGAGATCGGCGAATGGAAGGTAGGCAGGATTCGCGGCGATGACGATATGCGGATGCAGGGCACGACCCAAACCACTTTGGGTGAGATTGTCATGCAGGAGTACGACGCGGTGTCCGGTGTGTCACGCGAGGATTGGTACAGCGCGGTATTGGCAATGCTGCAAGATCAGCGCATACAAGGATCGAACGCAGTTTCTGATATCGGCACTACCTCTGTAGGCTGGAACGTACGCGAGCTGCTGCAGCCTATGCTTTACTATGAAATAGAGATAGCACCGCACGCTACCGTACAGAACACCGTGGAGCTGCTTGCATATCCGTGGCAGCTGCCATCGGATAATGGGCGTGGCACTCTTGGCACTTGGACCTTCGTGCCTCCCGTGCAAGGGTCGTTTGCAAGTGTGGGGCAGATCAATCTGCACATCCACACCGCATTGTATATGTCTGAGGTTTCCTACTATTACACGCACGAAATCGAGGATTACGAGCAGGACGAGCAGGGATATTCCATGTCTGTCTCGCCCGATGTGCCCATCGTACGCTTTTCGCTTTCAAGTAAAAGCAATTACACAACCTTATCCATGATGGTTAACGAAATTTGGGGATATATCGCTATCGCGCTGATGATGCTTGTGTTTGTGGGCGTTCCCGGTGGCGCGTTCGCGTTGATCATTTTGCTGTGCGAACGCATAACGTCAGGCAAGCGCAAAGGCAAACCCGCCCCGCCAACCAATCAAACTACGGAACAGAAAACCGAGAAAGGAGCAAAATCATGAAAAACAGAACGCCAAGAATCGCATTTTCCGTGTTGCTTTGCACACTGCTGTGCGTCCTTGCCGTTATGCCTGTTTTTGCATTTACCCCTGCCGAGCCGTATCGCGGTTCGGTTGCTGGCGGCTTGTACGTCATGAACGGCAAGACCGAGCTTGCCATAGAGAGCACCGAGATATACATGGATGTCCGCGACTTGCCTTTAGAGGAATACAAAACGGCAGAGCAGCTTTTGGCGTACGGCGGGCAAATGACAGCCACCTATACGCTGTATAATCCCACCGATCACACCGTACATACCGAGCTGCTGACGCACAACGCAGCGGCGTCCATGCCGTGGTATGCACATGAGCTGCCTGCGGGTGCGGATGCGGAAAAGTACACGGTTGAGATCGGCGGTGAGCAGGTCGAAACGCAGACAAGACACGTTTTTTGCTACAACGCGTACGATTACACCCAATCGAGAACCGCCCAGGAGGCTGCGATCCGCTCCCATGCGTACGGGGTGAAGTATTTGTCGGACGATTATATCGAAGAGGGTATATTTTACCGCAATACGCCCGTGTACAAATATACGTATTTGCTCTTGCCGAAGGAGGAACATGAGAACGCTTACATCAGCGCAACGCTACCCGCATATACGGGCACGCGCATGATCTGCTCGGGAGATGCCCGTTTTGATACCTATTTGAATTATGGCACGCAGATTTCTGCGTGTGAGGACGTCGTTTCCGTTTACGTCATAGGCGAGGATATTGACGCGCTTGATTGGAAGGGAAGCACCGAGCCGTATCCCGACAAGGGCGAGCCGATGGAGATTGAGGTGACGCTGCAAGATAAAGAGGAGATCACCTTTGAGGAATATTGCATGATGGGTTATGATGCAGCATCGGGCTGCAGCGAGGTCGATTATTACAACGCCACGTTCGCGTATCTGACGCGGAATGATAGTTATTACGAGTATACCGAGGGCACCTGCAATTTCACGAAGTACGGCTTGGCGGGCGACAGCTGCTTGCAGGCAATGCAGATCTTTGGCGTGACGCTTGAACCCGGTGCGCGCACGACCGTGACGGTCAAGTCGCCGCTCTATCCCTTTGTGCACGATTACAAAACGCCCCCGATCTACACCTACCCGATTGCGTTGCCCGCAGCAGAGCAATGGAGCGCGTGCGGACAGTTCAGCGTGCACGCCGTGACCGATCTGCGACTCAAAAAGATGGAATCACATCCCGATTACAAGGAGTTTTCCAAGGTCGAGGACGGATACGAGTACACAGGGGAGATCGATGCACCCTATCTGGTCGTTTCCACGAGCAAGGGCAGGATCAGTATTGATTTTGGCGGGTTGGCAATGATGTTTTTCTTTGTCGTGATCCTGATCATAATGCTGTTGCTGCACGCCTTGCCCGTGCTGCTTGCCGTGATTGTGATTGCGGTAGTTATCGTTCTCATTGTGCTGTTGATTCGCAGGCGCAAGAAAAAGAAAGCCAAGCACGAAAAGCAGGAAAATAGCCAAGCGGTGCCTGCCGGGCAAGATGCAAATGAGGAGACTGACGAAACTGACGAGAAGGAGGAAGACGATGAGCAAACAAACGCGTAAAATATGTTTCGTTTCCGCCATATGCGTACTGCTGTGCGCCCTTACGATCCTCCCCACATCTGCCAATTCCGCGCAATCTTATTGGGAGGGCGTGAGCACGTCGGGGGTGCTGACCACGGAAGGGGAATGTCCCTTGGTGGTGGAGCACGAAACGCTGACCTTTGATATAGGGGCGTTTCCAAGCAATCTTTACGGCAGCATCGAGGACTATCTTGCCTACGATGCAAGCGTGACGGCAGAATATACTTTTTACAATCCAAGTGATATGACGGTTACGGCAAATTTGCTATTTCCGTTTGGGATCACTCCCTATTACGGCGAAATTTACGACTCCGAGAAGGGAGAATACGTCACGCCCAATAATGCGTCCAATTACGGCGCGCAGGTAAACGGTGCAGCGGTACAGACCACCGTGCGACACAGCTATTGGGATCACTATCTGTACAACTTTGATCCCGCGGAGGAAATGGCAAAGCTGCATAACGATTACCGCACGGATAGCTTTTTGACCTACGATCTGCCTGTGCATGTCTATACCTACCGCATAAGTGTGGATAAGCAGACATACCGCTCTGCCCGTGCGGCAACGTATTTTGACGGTGCTTTTGAACATACGCGCTTTATGTTGGAAAATCTGGGCGGCTACCATTCGGATGAGAACGGACATGCGGGCTGGGCATCCGTGCACACGTCTGATGCCGAGATCACGGTGTATGTTTTTGGCGAGGATGTTGGAGAGTTGGAATGGAAGTTCTATGAAAACGGCTCTTTGGAAACCGAGATCGAGGGCAGCATGAGTGTGGTAGACAAAACCAGCACCACCTTTGGCGCGCTTGCCATGCAATATTACGATCATGCGTCGGGTGTGGCAGCGCACGATTGGTTTAATGCAGTTGTAGCACAGCTCGAGTACTCTGAAAGAGCACTCGGTCTGTACGGCGGTGTCAATTGGGATGTTTCGGAGCATCTATTGCAATGGTATGCGTACGAGATCACGCTCGCACCCGGCGAGCGGCTGACCAACACGGTCACAGCTCCTCTGTATCCCCATATTAACGGCAGATATGATCAGCCTACTTATGCCTATGAGTATTTTTTGACGCCCGCTTCAACATGGACCGAGTTCGGCACGCTGGATATCTATATCAACACGCCCTACGTCATGGTCAAGGAGCGCAAGGGAGAGTACAGCATTGCACCAAAGGAGTGGACAAAGACCGACGCGGGATACAAGATTCACTTGGACGGCTTGCCCGACGAGGATCTGATCTTTACCTTGTGCGAGGTGGAAAACCCCGAACGCGTGGTCACGGCGTACACGTACTTGGCAATCGGCTTCATCGTTATAGGCGCGCTGTTCATGCTTGCGGTGATCGGCCTCATTGTCATAGGTGTGCTGTTCGTGCTTGCGGTGATCGGTATTTCTACTGCGTCGATCGTGGTGCTGATCGTCATACTGGTCAAACATGCCAAAAAACGCAAAAAGAAACAAGCGGAGTCTGCGCCCGAGCAAACCACAGACACAACAACTGAATAAATGACAGGGCGGCTTCGGTCGCCCTTTTTGATGCGCAAATCTCTTGACACGCGCGCGTTTATGTGGTAAAATAATATGAAATATTTTCAAAATCATCACGAAAGAGGAAATTGACTATGAAAAAGCTGACCGTATGGCTACTGCTTGTAGGGATGCTGCTTGCTTGCTTTGCAGGCTGTGTAGATGATCCTGCGCAGCAGGGCAGTACCGAAACCGATGAAAACGGCTCCGTCGTAGAGGAAGAGAGCTACTGGATGAACCCCGATCTCAAGCTCGACAAGGTTGACCTCAATCTGGGGGACGTTGAGGTGGTCATCCTGTCCTACAACCAGTATGACATCGCTCCCGAGGAAAGCTCCACCGACCCGCTGGAGGATGCGGTTTACAGACGTGACGACAAGCTGGAAAACGAGCTGGGCATTGAGTTCAACTGCGCTTACCAGTCCGACTATAACCTGATCTCTACCGCTGTCAAAAACGACGTGACCGCGGGCACGGGTGAGTATCACATCGTATACCAGCACATGATCGACGCAGCGCGCGCGCTTGCTCCCGGCGGATATCTGTACAATCTGACCGACCTTGATTACGTGAACTTCGATAAGGAATGGTGGGACCAGGACTGCAAGAAGGGTTTTGTGATCGGCGACAACATGATGATGGTGTGCGGCGACCTGCTGCCCTCCGCTATGCTGATCACTGCAGCTGTTTTGTTCAACAAAAACCAGTTTGAAGAAAACGGCTGGGAATTCCCCTATGACGACGCAAGAGAAGGAACCTGGACGCTGGACGATATGCTGGACATGACCAAGGATCAGACCAAGGACCTCAACGGTGACGGTAGGGTCGCTTATACCGACGACTTTTTCGGCGTGACCGCATGGGCTGCGGACGCAGATTTCAACCTGTACTTCGGCACCGGCGCAACCATGTTCTCCTATGACGAGGATCACCTGCCCGTATTTGATCCCAACACCGACAGACTGCAGGAGATCTACGATAAGATCTACAAGCTGATCATCACGCAGAACTCCTTCCACGTTACCTGGGCACAGTACGATAAGGATCCCTCTATGTATACCGCGACAATTGACGTGTTCCGCGACGGCAGAGCACTGTTCTTCCCGACCTATCTTGCAACGGCAACCAGCCTGCGTGACATGGTGGACGACTACGGCGTCCTGCCCAACCCCAAGTATGACGAAAAGCAGGCGGATTATCTCGGCTTTGTCAACGGCAGCGCGAGCATGGCGTGCGTACCTTCCAGCCTCTCCGAGGAAAATCTCGCAATCGCGGGATATATGCTGGAGGCACTGACCTCTGCGTCCTACAATATGGTGACCGATACGCTGTACGACGTGGTTGCCAAGTCCAAGAACGCGCGTGACCCCGAGTCTGCCGAGATGGTGGATATCATCATCCGTCACAAGGTATTTGATTTCGGTTATGCGCATTTCTCCGGTCAGGATTTCCCGTGCTTTAACATTGCGCAGACCGCGCTGCAGGCAAATCAGACCTCTATCGTCAAGGACATCAACACCTCCGAGCGCAGAACCAGAACCGAGCTGAAAAAGATCCTCAAGGCTTACGGCTACGATTGATCGATCCATCAAGGAATCCCTTGTTTACAGGGGATTCCTTTTTATCGTGCAAGTTGCACAAAATAGCCCCCGAAACTTTGTCTTGACAACCAATGGTTTTTATGGTACAATATTACTTGTATAAAAATATTTATAAGAAAGAAGGACATACTTATGTACAAAAAGCTTTTAGTTCTGCTTTTGTGCGGCGTTATGATGATCGCTATGCTGGCTTCTTGCGTTGACGCAAACCAGGACGAGAATTCCTCCGAGGGTGTATCCGAGGAAGAGTCTCACTGGGTCAGCCCCGACCTTGCATTTTCGGATGCTTACAAGGGCAAGGAGCTTGTCATTCTCAGTAATAGTGCCACCAATATCGGTCCCGAGGAAAACTCCACCGACCCGCTTGAGGACGCTGTTTACAGAAGAAACGACATGATCGAAAGCTACTATGGCATTGAGATCAACGGCTTGCACGTGGAGGACTACATCACCCTCGGTCAGGACGTTAAGACCGACGTTACCGCAGGCACCGGTGAATACCACATCGTTTTCCAGCACATGGTTGATGCTGCAACCAACCTGGCGCTTGGCAACAACCTCTATAAGCTCAACGACCTGGAGCACGTGAACTTTGACCAGCCTTGGTGGGACCAGGACTGCAAGAACGGCTTTATGATCGGTGACAGCATGCTGATGGTGTGCGGAGACCTGCTGCCCAGCACCAACACCATTACCGCTGCAGTCATTTTCAACAAGAATCTGTTTGATGAATACGGTCTGGAGTATCCTTACGAAGATGCAAGACAGGGCACTTGGACCCTTGACGATATGCTGCTTCTGACCAAGGATCAGACCAAGGACCTTAACGGTGACGGTAAGGTTGCATATCAGGACGACTTCTACGGTCTTGTAGGTTGGTCGCTTGACTGTGACTACAACTTCTTCTTCGGCGCAGGCTGCACCATGTTCTCCTTTGACGAGGATCACCTGCCCGTATACGAGGCAAACACCGACAGACTGCAGACGGTTTACGACAAGATCTATGAGCTGGTCGTTACCCAGCAGTCCTTCCACGTAACCGTGCAGGAATATCTTGCAAACCCCGGTATGCCCGGTGAACCCGCAAACGTATTTAAGGCCGGCAGAGCCCTGCTGTTCGCAAGTTACCTGTCCGGCGCGATCGGTCTGAAGGACATGGAGGACGATTTCGGTCTTCTGCCTCAGCCCAAGTATGACGAGGATCAGGAAGATTACCTGAGCTTTGTAAACGGTTCTGCTTGCGTTGCCATCATTCCCAAGAGCGTTTCCGATGAAAACCTGGATATGGCAGGCTATATGATGGAGGTTCTGTCCTCTTCCTCTTACTACATGGTTACCGAGACTCTGTACGAAAAGGTTGCAAAGTCCAAGACCGCGCGTGACCCCGAGTCCGCTGAGATGGTTGACGTGATCATCCGTAACAAGGTATTTGACTTTGGTTATACTCACTTCCACCACAAGTCGCTGGCTTGCTCGTCTATCGTGCAGACCTCGCTCAACAGCAAGAGCCCCTCTATCATCAAGAACATCACCAAGGATGAAAAGCAGACCAAGAAGCTTCTCAAGGAAATCTACGAGGCTTACGGCTACGATTATTGATGATTAAACAATAAAATTTTGAGTTCCGCGAAAATTTTTCCAATTTTCGCGGAACTTTTTTGCATTTTTGGCGTCTATATAGGTAGAGGGGAATATCAAGCACTTTACAAATGCGCCAAAATGTGCTAAAATGTATATAAAGACCCCGAATAGGAGGAAAAGCGTATGCAAAAAAGAATATTCGTTGCGCTGTTGTGCCTTGTGCTGCTTTGCAGCTTTGTCGCATGCGATATGGAGTTTGGCGGACTTGTGGGTGAGCTGTTTGACGAGGTGACGGTCGGCAACGTCATAGACCTTCCCGGTAACGTCGTGCCCGAGACGGCTGTTGAAGAAACATGGATAGAGGAAACGTGGATAGAGACCGACGTGCTCATCGAGGAGCATCCCACTGTGGATTTGCCCGAGAATGTTTTCCCGGGAGAAACCGTCACGATTTTGGGAAGCTCTAACAGAGATATCGGTTTGCTCGATGTGTCGACAAGCTTCGTGCACGAGCTCTCATATGCGCGCAATCAAGCGGTTGAGGAAGCGTTTAATATCCGTATCAATACCGAATATGTCAGTTCTACAGAAATTGCGAATAAGACCAAAACAGTGGTGCAGGCGGGTGTTCCGGATTACGATATCGTGATGGCGGAGATCGCCAATTCCGGTGCGGAGCTTGCGCTGAACGGATATCTGGTTGATCTGGGCACGCTTGCCTACGTGGATCTGACCGGTTCTGCATGGGATGCAAGCGTCAACGAGGGGCTTGCGATAGGCAATTACGTACCCATGGCAACAGGTGCTTTGTTGCCGTCCTCCGATATGCTCACCGCCATGCTTGTCTTTCATAGTCAGATGGCGGATGAAATGGGCGTGTACCTGTATGATTACGTAATCAGCGGCGGCTGGACGCTGGCAAAGATGCACTCTTTCGTCGATATGTCGTACGCAGATCTCAACGGAAACGGCATGGCAGACAGCGATGATCGCTTTGGCTTGGCTCTGGAGGGGGATCGCACGTATGCGTTTGCTTGCGGTGCAGACGTTATGCTGGTCGGTAAGGATGCACAAAATCTGCCCGTAGTCAATGACACCGCGCTTGACCGCATGATGATGGCATATGACGAGTTTTACGCAATGGTTCTGGATCGCGGCTGCACGTATCTGCCCACACATTCTTTCACGGATGCTTTTAAGCAGGAGCCGCAGATGCTGTTCGAAAGTGGGCGTGCGCTGCTTTACGGTACGGATGTGAATTATACGCTGGAAAAGTACGGGTCGGGATCGGGATTGTCGTACGGCATATTGCCGTATCCCAAGCTGAATGAGGAGCAGGAGAATTACCAAGCCTTCGTTTCCACTGCTGCACCTGCCGTTATGGTGCCTAAGAGTGCGCGCAATTACGATTTGGCGGGCTATGCTCTTGAAGCATTGGCACAGATCTCGGACGGTCTTTACAGGGATCGTATTTCCACCAAGGTGTGTCACACCGTGCAGGACTCTGACATGCTGATGCTGATCTGGGAAAGCAAGACTCTGGATTTCGGCAGTAATTATCTGATCGGTGAGCTTGGAAGCAAGGTGCAGTATTTCGGCATTTTGCTGGATCAGCAATCCGGCACGGTTGCCACTTGGCTGACGCAGCAGCAAAAGGCGTTCCAAAAATCGTTGGATAAGCTGATCGCCGCGTATGAAAAGATGAATTAAAGTAAAACAGTACAAAGAGGTCTACCCATTGAGGGGCAGACCTCTTTTTTGATGCGTTTTATGTGACAAATATCACATTTGGTGTGAATTTTGGCAGAATTTACAATTTCGGCATGGTAAACTATTTACAATTTTACGAATTTATGATATAATGAAAGACCGACAAAATGATGATGACTTTTTTGATATAAATTCGCTTTGCAAGGAGGATATCCATGAAACACAGAATATCTTTCAACGCCGTACTTTCACTTTTCTTGATTTTGATATTTTTGGTGGGCGCGTTGGCTGCCTGCCAGCCGAATACGCCACCCGACGGCACGACCACCGAGGACGGCACAAGTGATCCCGAGCAGTCCACGCAGCCCGGTGATGGCGCGAACCGACCCGGGGAGGAGCAGACGACGGGTGACGAGATCCTGCAGCCTGACGATCCCCAATATGACGTTGCCAAGCAATTCAAGGACGTACTGATCTCTGCCGTATACGGCACGGGACAGAATAAGGACGCTGCCGTGGGGCACGGCTTTATCCAGTTGTACAATACAAGCACCGAGAGAGTCTTCTTGACGGATGCCGCGCTGTACTACCGCGAGGAGACGGGGGATGGCTACAGGCAATTTACCTTCCCCAAGGATGCAAGCATTGCGCCCGGTGGCTATTATCTGATCCGCATGCAGGCGGCACGCGAAAAGAACGGTGAGGCTTATGACGCGTCGTTTGCCGTTTTGTCCATTGAATCGTACGATGCCGAATGGGCGGTGATCTTGGACAACAACAACGTGCAGCTTTCTCTTGCACCCAAGGGGCAGGATATTGATGAGGCTACGCTTGTGGAAAACATTGACGGCACCGTTTCGTATTTCGTTGCCGCAGAGCTTGGCTATAACAGCCATTATGCCGTGGATAACATGTCCAAGAGCAAGGTTGCAGTGCGTACGGCACTCAAAAATTACAGCGGCTTCCATAAGGTCAATTTGAATGAGGCGACCACCGCACAGCTGGAGCAGGTATGCCCCGAGAGCAGCCAAGGCGGCAATACCGTGGTCGGTTCTCGCGTTTTCGAAGTGCAGTTCTCCAAGGACGCGGGGATTTATAAGGAGGAGTTTTCACTTGAGCTGAGTGCTAAGGAGGGGTATAAGATCTACTATACCACCGACGGCACGGATCCCAAAGCAAAGGGTAAGGAATATACAGGCCCCATCTATCTGACCGACAGCTCGGATATGCCTATCGGAGACACCATTAAGGGCGGCAGCGCTCACGGCTTTGGTACAAGCAGCAAATCGCTTCCCGGCGGCTACGTGATCAAGGCATATGCAAGTGATGGATTTACCCATTCGGACGTCTTTACCAATACCTATTTCATTTCCGAAACCTTTTATGACTACGGTGTGACCATGATGTCCTTGTCGATGGACAAAAATCTGATCTACGGCAGCCAAGGCTTTTATACCCACTATCACAGCACGGGCGGCAACGGTAATACGCGCCAGACCGGCATGATGGAGGTATTCTCGCCCGACGGTGAGCGCCAAGGCAGCTCGTACGTGGAGCTTGCCATCAGCGGACACGGCTCGTCCGGTTGGCCCATGAAGTCCATGCGTCTGTACTATAAGAGTGCAAACAATACGGCAGTCGGTACGGATGGGGATCTCAATTACGATCTGTTCGACGGCTACGCCCGTGATGACCAAGGACACGCCATTACCGATTTCTCGCGTCTGTTGCTCCGTAATTCGGGCAACGACTGCATGGATTCCTTTATCCGTGACGCATATATGCAGCGCGTATCGCGTGAATTGGACGTGTATACCATGGCGTACGCACCCGTGCTGCTGTTTATCAACGGTGAATTCTGGGGCGTTTACAATGCGCGTGAGCGTTACAGCCCCGAGTACGTGGAGTCCCATACGGGCGCGAATAAGGATGAGGTCGCCATCATCGAAAGTGACTACGATGCGCTGGTGCTTAGCGGCAATCCCGGTGCTCCCTTTATTCCCATGGAGTCCACGCAGGCGGATGCGGACGAGTTCAATGCGATCGTGCATTATATCCGTACGCACGATCTTTCACAAGAGGAGCACTATCAGTACGTAGCCGAGCGGCTGGACGTAAACTCCTTTATGGATATGTACGTTGCTCGTTTGTTCTTCAATGCACGCGACTGGCCCGAAAACAATATCAAGGTGTTCAAGAACCGCACCGAGGGCAGCGTGGATACCAAGTGGCACTTTACGCTCTTGGATATGGATATGGGTATTTCTTATTTCCCAAGGGAAAACGATACCACGGAAAGAGCCGATTTCTTTGGCTGGATCGATTCCACGGGCACGGTGGTAGGCACCATCATGCACGGGCTTTGCAAGAATGCGGGCTTTAAGCAAACCTTTATTTCGCGCTTTGCCTACGTGGTGGATCGCATCTATTCCCCCGAATTTTTAGAGGCAGAGCTGGATGCCGTTGTGGCACAGCGAGAGCCGTTGGTTGAGCTGCAAAGTAAGCGCTGGGGCGCGAGCGAGCAGCAGTACCGCACCTCAATCGATAATATGTATCAGTTTGTGCGCAACAGAGAGCAGTACGTGATTCCCATGCTGTGCAGATATTTCGGCATTTCGGCTGAGGATCTGGAGATCGGCACCGAGAAAAAAATCGTGGTCAGCTTTAATCCCGAACGCGCCGAGGTCTCCTTTAACGGTGAGACGGTAGAGAACGCGGGTACGGAGTACGTCTTTGACATGCAGCCCGATGCCAAGAACGTGACCTTTACGGTCAGCGCAACGGCAAAGGAGGGATACAGCGTTTCCTCTATCGTGTTTATGCCCTCAATCGGCGATATGCAGACCGTGCAGGGCAACAGTGCCGAATTTACCGTATCCTCCTCGGGCACGGTGATGGTCAATACCCGCTCCAACGGTGCGCAAACACCCGTAGCGGGCGTGCAGAGCGGCATTACCGCCAGCGCGCATTCGTCTTATTATCTGACAGAATCAGGCGACTTGTACGCATGGGGCATGAACAAAAACGGCATTTTGGGTATTCCCGGAAATGCAAGCGTTCCCGTGCCCACGCTGGTGGCTTCGAACGTTGCCAAGGTGGAGGTCTGCCACAGCAACGACGCGGAGAACAACAATAACGACACCATGATGGCGTATCTGACGCTGGACGGTAAGCTGTACACGGTTGGTTCTAACAGCGCAGGACAGCTTGGCAGAAACGGCACGTCGGCAGATGATCGCGTAGGGCTTGTGGAGTTTGATAAAAAGATCAAGGACTTCAGCGTCGGACACGACCATTTGCTGATCCTTGACGAGGAGGGCGTGCTCTGGGGCGTTGGTTCCAATACCTACGGGCAGCTCGGTAAGCGCAACGACGGTGGAAACACCACCACCTTCCAGACCGTTGCAACCGGCGTTAAGCTGATCGCTGCGGGCAGAAGAAACTCCTTCTATACCGATGCGAATCATACCTGCTACGTGCTTGGCGACAACCGCTGGCAGAAGTTTGGTACGGATGCGGAGAGGTACAATACACCGCATAAGCTGCTTGCGGGCGTTACGTATATGTCCACGGGTGAGCATCAGATCGTGCTTGTCAACACCAAGGGAGAGCTGTACTACGCAGGCTGGAGATCCCTGAACGGTTGGGGGCAGGGCACGGGCACGGGCGGTGCGGTCAAGCTGACGGGCGGCGTCAAAAAGGCGGTGCTGCACAACAGCAATATGCTCATTCTCAAGACCGACGGCTCGGTATGGGGCTACGGCTCTAACATGGGCGGTGCATTGGGTGGCGTGAACGCAACCTCGGGCACTCCCGCTAAAATGATTGACGGCGGTGTCAAGGATATTGCGTCGGGATATCAGTTCAGCTTGTTCCTTTACGAGGACGGTACCATTCAAGCGCAGGGAGAAAACACCTACGGCCAGGCAGGCAACGGCAAGACCGGCGGCAGTGTCAATATGTCGCAGGCGTTGTTTTAAGTGATAACCGTAGTGCGTGGCTTGCTCCCGTAGGGCGGGGGCTTGCTTCCGCAGCCACATCCGCATATGTAAAATAACAGAAAAGCCTCGGTAACGGGGCTTTTCTTTATGGGAGCATAAGGCATCGTTTTGAGGGAATGCAGACAGTTCAAGGATTGACTAACATGTTGCGGATGACAAAACGGTGCGGATGCGCATAATAAAGGCGTCCCCCGAGGGTAGCGAAGCGGCGACGCGGCAATGAATGACAGTCCGGCGGACTGTCAGAACCGTGGCGTGACCGAGCCGCAGCGAGACGCTGTCGCGCAGCGACTGAAGGGGAGTTGCGGACTAAACGGTACGGTTGTCCGTTGGGGTATAATAATTCAATCCCAAGCTTTCGCGTTCCCCTTCAGTCGCCTACGGCGCCAGCTTCCCCCCGGGGGACGCCTTTGCAGCGCGTATTCGAGTCGTTTTGGTGTTTGTTGCGGGGGAACCGCCTTGCTTTTATATCAAAATTTTCGTATCCGTTACCAAAGCATCCCGATTCTTTCACGCTCGGTTCATATTTGTGTGCTATAATGCGCACAATATGACAAAATGAGGTTGAAATCATGGCAAATTTTCAAGAAAAGCTTTATAAATTCATGTACGGACGCTACGGTACGGACAGACTGAACCGCGTCTTGTCGGTAGCGGCAATCGTGCTGCTGTGCATTTCGGTGCTTGTGTCGCTTTTGTGCGGCAGAACCTTGGCGGGCAATATTATCTCGTTTTGCCTGTACGCCGTATCGATCGGGCTGTGCGTCTGGTCGACCACACGCACCTTTTCACGTAAGATCTATAAAAGACAAGCCGAAAACGCCAAATGGTGCGCCTTTGAATATAAGGTGCGTTGCCTGTTCCGCAGACATAACGGCAATAAGGACACCGACACGCACGTGTTCCGCGATTGCCCGAAGTGCAAGGCAACCCTGAGATTGCCCAGAGAAAAGGGCAAGCATACCGTGCGTTGCCCAAGATGCTCAAAGACCTTCACCGTCCGCGTCCGCGGGGTGAAGACGAAAAAATGAATCAAGAGAAAAAGCTCCATCAAAGATGGGGCTTTTTTGTTTGTTTGCCCCGCCCTACCGGCGGACGGATTGCGTGACGGGCGGCGGGACGTAAAGCCCCGCCCTACCGGCAGACGGATTGCGTAATCGGCGGCGGGACGTAAAGCCCACCCTACCGGGTAGACGGATTGCAAAATCGGCGGCGGGACGTAAAGCCCCGCCCTACCGATGGGTGGACACGCGACCGATGGACGTGTTGCGCATACTTGCGGACAAGTGTGCATATATTGCTGTGAAAGGTGGTGAGCAATATGCGCAGCGTGATGGTCAACAGGGCAGAGGACGCGAGTGTGGAGAAGCGCACGTATCTGCCGCCGAGTGTGATCAGGATGCTCCCTGAGCGGCTTGTATCCGAGCTGTATGCGGGGCATTTGCCCGAGCATATTGAGGAGATACGGCTGCATACGGGCAGATGCGCCAGCGTGGTGGCAGGCGGGCGCAATATTTTGTTGCGCACGGTGCTTAGCGCGCAGGAAATGACCGCGACCTTGACGCGCATGTGCGGCGGATCGCTGTATTCCCACGCTCCCACCATTGCAGAAGGGTATCTGACGCTGGACGGCGGCGTGCGCGTAGGTGTGTGCGGTAGGGCTGCTTGCGAGCAGGGCGAGGTGATCGGGGTGTATGACGTATCGGGTTTGTGCATCCGTATTCCCGCGCATTTTGCCGTGAGCGGCAGGGAGATCTGCAATCTCATGCAGAAATTCCGCTATACCAAGGGCGTGCTGATCTATTCGCCGCCCGGCGTCGGTAAGACCACGCTGCTGCGCGGTGTGGCATGCGCGCTTGCCTCGGGTGAAGACCCACGGCGCGTGGTGGTCATTGACACGCGCGGAGAAATGCCGTTTTTGCAAACGGGCGCGGCACTCTGTCTTGACGTGCTGGTGGGGTATCCGCGCTGTCTTGGCGTGCAGATCGCCTGCCGCACCATGAACGCGCAGGTTATGATCTGCGATGAGATCGGGGATTATCAAGAGGCGCTCGCGCTTGCCTCGGTGCAAAACTGCGGTGTGCCCTTGGTGGCGAGTGCGCACGCTTCGTCTGTTGAGGAACTCTTGTGCCGCACGGGTCTGCGCCTTTTGCATGATTGCAAAATGTTCGGTGCGTACGTGGGCATCACAAGGCGCGAGAGTGGCTTTTCCTACCATGTGACCGATTGGGAGAGTGCGGATGCTTGTCTGTAAGATCGTGGGGGCTATGCTGGTGCTTGCCAGCGGTGCGGGTCTTGCCGTGGGAGCTGCACGGTACGAGCGTGCGCGGCTTCGGGTGCACGACGCGCTGATCTCGCTGATCTTTTATATCAAGGGGCGCATCGATTGTTACGCCATGCCCGTAGAGCAGATCATGCTCACAATGGATAAGGGCATCCTTGCCGATTGCAGGTGCCCGGGGCAGGTAGAGTCGATTGAGGCACTCCTGCCGCACGTCAAAGCCTATCTGGATCCCGAGACTTATCGCGTGCTGCAAAGCTTTGGCGCGGGGCTGGGCGGTGGCTTTCGTGACGAGCAGATCAAGCGGTGTGATTATTACATCGAGCTTTTGCGCGAAAAACGCACGCAGCTTGAAAATGAGCTGCCTGCAAGAGCAAAAACGAACGGAGCGATATGGATGCTGTGCGCTGCGGGCGCGGTGATCCTTCTTTGGTAACTATGGAAGTAGGTCTTATCTTAAAGGTGGCGGGCGTGGGCCTTTTGGTCTCGGTCGCCACGCAGATCTTAAATAAATCGGGGCGCGACGAGCAGGCAACCTTAGTCACGATTGCGGGCATTGTGGTGGTGCTGCTCATGCTGGTGGAGCAGATCGGCGAGCTTTTTTCGCTGGTGTATGCCACCTTTGGCTTTTGACAAATGGATATGCTCAAGATCTGCGGCATTGCCATGCTGTGCCTTGCCGCTGTGTGGGTGCTCAAGCAATATAAAGCCGAAATGGTGCTGCCCGTGCGTGCCGCGGGCACGGTTCTGATCTTTTTTACGGTGCTTGGCGCAGCGCAGCCCATCGTGGATATGATCAAAAGCTTGTCCGAGCAAAGTCTGCCCACGGCACACGGGGAAATTTTGCTTTCGGGGTTGGGGCTCACCTTGCTGTCTGCCTTGGGGGCGGGCATTTGCCGCGACTTTGGTGAAGCGGGCTTGGCAACTGCGCTGGAGGGCGCGGGCAAAATTGCGGTGGTGCTGCAGGCGCTGCCGCTCATCACCGAAATACTGGGCATGACAAAGGAGCTGTTGACGTGAAAAAACGGTTGTTTGGGGTTGTGATTGCGCTGGCGGCGGTGGCTTTTCTGTGCTTTGGCGCATCGGCAGAGCCAACGAGCGTTGACTACAGCACGCTGCCCGAGCAATACGCAGCGCTTGAGGAGTGCATTCCCGAAACGCTTGCTGCCATTTTGCCGGATGGGCTGTTTTCCCGTGACGTGGCAGAGGTGCGCGACGCATTTGCGCAAATGACCTCGTTTTCGGGGCTTTTGGGTCTTCTTTTGCAGGTGTACGGACTGCAATTCGGGCAAAGCGGGGGATTGCTTGCCTCGATTTGCGCATTGATCCTTTTGTGCGGTCTGATGCGCTCTGTCGGCAAGGCGCAAAGCCTACCGTGGGCAAGCCTTGCGCCGCGGCTTTGCTTGTTCGGTGCGGTGGCGGGTGCGGGGTATGCCGCGGTCGATTCTATGGTGGGGTATTTTTCCTCGTTGCGCGTGCTGATGGGCGGGATCATGCCCTTGATGAGTGCGCTCTATATCATGGGCGGAAACGTGACGCGTGCCACGGTGGGCAACGCCACGCTTGCGGTGGGGCTGAACGTATGCGGCAGCGTGTGTGCGAATATCGCGCCGCCCCTGTTCGGCAGCTGCATGGCAATGTCACTGCCGGGCATATTGGAATCGGGTGTGGATCTTTCCAAAATATCGGCATTTCTCAAAAAGACTTATACCGCGGTGCTGGGCGTGCTGACGCTGTTGCTCTCGCTTTGTCTGTCTGCGCAAAGCCTGCTTGCCTCGCGCGCGGATAGCCTTGCCATGCGCAGCGGCCGCTACGCCATCGGACAGATGATCCCCGTGGTGGGCGGTGCGCTTTCGGGTTCGCTTGATACGCTTGCCGCAGGCGTGGGCATGCTGCGCGGGCTTGCGGGTGGGTGCGGGGTGATCCTTTTGTTTCTGACTTGCCTGCCCGTGCTGCTCCAAATGCTTGCTCTGCGCACGCTGCTGGATCTCGGTGCGACGCTTGCGCATCTGCTTGGATGTGCACCCGAGAGCGCGGTGCTTGGCGAGGCGAGCAGCCTGTTTGGCTATATGGCTGCTGCGGTTGCCATGTGCACGACGGTGTTTATCATAGCCGTAGGTGCGTTTGCGGCAAGTGCCGCGGCTTGGATTGGGTGACGGCGCATGGGAGGATATTTATACAGTCTTGCTCTGGCGGCGGTGTTGGTCGCGCTGGTGTGTACCTTAGTGCCCGAGAGTGCTATGCAGCACGCAAAGCTGCTCTGCAGCCTTTGCGTCATCGCGCTGCTGATCTCGCCCGTCATGAGCCTTATGCATGCCGTGGGGCAGGGGGCTTGGGAGATTCCCGAGGCGTGGCAAAATGAGCAGCAGGAACAGCAGGATTACGAGCAATTTTCGGATGCTTTGGTGGTCGGGCAGCTGCAAGTGCTTTTGGAGCGCGAGCAGGGTTTGCCGCCCGCGCAGTGCCGCATTTTGGTGGAATGGGGCGAGGATGGCGGAGTGTCGCAGGTAACGCTGCTGCTTTCGGGCAAGGCGATCTGGCGCGATCCCGATCCCATCATTGCATACGTGGAAGGACTTTTGGATTGCAAATGTAAGGTGGTTTTGGAATAGGAGAGGGTATGTATTCAAACGGTGTTTCGGAAATATCGGGTACTGTCGGGCAAATGAAAAAAAGCGGCAAGCTGTGGATCGTGGTGCTGGGTGCCATCGTGGGCTTGGGGCTTTTGGTGGTGGGGAGCTTTGATCTGCCTGCCCGCAAGGGTGCGCAGAAGAATACCGCGACCGTGACAGACGAGCAAAGCGAGCTGCAGGCGTACAGGCAAGAGCTTTCGCGTGAGATTGCTGCGCTGTGTGCCGAGGTACAGGGCGTTGGCAAGGTGCAGGTTGTGGTCACGCTGTCCGGCGGATACGAGTACGTGTACGCCCGTGATCTGGAAAGCAAAACGGGCGGGGACAGCTATACGTGGGAGGAAAGCTATGTGATCGTGGGTGCGGGAAGTGCACAGAGCCCTATTTTGCTGATGAAAAAGCAACCGGGAATTGCGGGCGTGGGCATTGTATGCCAGGGCGGTGCCGACCCTGCCGTGCAAAACGAGCTGACGGCTTTGGTGAGTGCGGCGTTTGGCATTGGGACAAACAAAATTCACGTCAGCGGTGCACAAAACGGATAAAGCAGGCATATTCTCGCGCAGTGCTTAATACAATGTAGCGTAAAACAAAAACGGAGGGCTTACATATGAACTTCAAAAAGGTAATCAATACCATAGGCGATTTCTTCAAGAAAATGGGCAAGCGCAACCTGATCATTGCCGGCGCGGTCATCATGATCGGTCTTGCGGTATATGTCAACTGGATCTTCTTTGCAGGGGACACCAAGGATGATTCCTTCAATTACGATCAGAGCGCGGGCATGAACACCAACTACGGCACCACGCTGGGCACGGGCTCGAGCACGGGCGATCAGAACAGTACGTCTGCGGATGCGAGTTCCTACTTCAGCAGCGTGCAGGTCTCCAGACAAAAGGCGCGTGACGAGGCACTTGAGGTGCTCAATTCCGTGGTAGATAACGACAACGCCACCGATCAGGTCAAGGCTGAGGCGGTTGCCGAGATCAGACAGATCGCCGCAGAGATGGAAAACGAGGCAAAGATCGAATCGCTGATCAAGACCAAGGGATACGCGCAGTGCGTGGCGGTTATCAGCGGTGAGACCGTCAGCATCGTGGTGCAGCACGAGGGCGAGCTGAGCGCAGCCGCGCTTGCGCAGATCAATGCCATTGTCTACGAGCAGACCGGCATCTCCCCCGCAGGGATCAGTATTATTACAAGAGCATAAGGGAACACGATAAAAGAGGTCGGACTAACCGACCTCTTTTATCATATAAGTGTGTAACAGAGAACCGTCTCCTGTTACTAAAGTTATTCCGCGTTGGAATCAATGACGAAATCCTCCAATTCAAACATAAGCTCTGTAGGAGTCAGCATATTTTCCGCTGTGCTGATCAATATGCTATCTCCTTGGTTATCAAGTAACAGATAGCCGTTATAGTCAATACAAGAAGCATCGATGTTATCTTGGAGTTTTTTTATCATTACCAAGAAAGCTTTGCCTCCTCTTATGGCTGAACCTTTATTTGATACATTAAAGGTGTCGCCGCCGCGAGCACTATACGTAATCTTGCCATCCGGTTCATAGTTAAAAACACTGTAATAGAAATATAATTTTCCGTCTTCCAAATATTCATAATGCCAAGATACAAGACTGTCGCGAAAACCGTCCTTGCCTACCTGAAGGTAGTATGCACCAATTTTATCCCCATCAAGCATGAGTGTGTCCGACATCAACTCCGAATTATCTATACCGTTCATCACCTGAATGGTTGCAGAACTTTTTTGCTCATCATCATAAGTAATGACAATTTTATCGTCTGTTCCGTCGTGGTTCAGATCGGCAAGGATTGCGTTGACTTCATCGACCTGTTCGGTTGTAGAGTCTGAAGATTGTTGTTCTGTTTCGCCGTTTGTAATATCAGTTGTTATATCATGCGTTGAATCAGTGGTCTGCGTGGGGGAATCTGCTTCGTTTGCGCATGCAGTTGTAGTGAGTATTATAATGCTACAAACAAATAGTAGCAAGATATTTTGAATGTGTTTGCTTTTCATTTTGTTATTGCTCCTTTGTTATTATTTTTGTTGCGTAAGTACTAACTTTTAAGTGTGTAACAGAGAACCGTCCCCGTTTCACTTAACCTCCTCGCCCCTCACTGAAAAGATTTCTTACGAAAAACAAGCCATCCGGTAAGAACAAATATAGGAATCAGCGCAATGGTCGCAAAAGGTGTGGTGTTTAGAAACACTTGCTCGTCTTCGGATATTTCTCTCTTGAGAAATGCATCTCCTACTGTATTAGCGGTTGCCTGCTTGGCTCTTTCCCATGCCTCGTCATCAAACAGAAAAGGACGCAGTATATCATCATAGGAGATGCGTTGGCTGTACGGATTGACTTTATCGTAAAACATAAGCAACGAACGCTGCGGCTCATCCACATAGCGCGGATTCTTTTCTTCATATTCCACCCACACGTCGTTTTCAAACGTACCCACCTGTAAAAACTCCTCCTCATCCAACAATAATGAAACGCCTGTGCAAGGAAGATACAGCGCAATGATCAAAGCAAGTCCTATGACGATCGAAATTGTTTTATGGGAAACGATGCACGTCATAGTGGCAAACACGTTGGCAAAAAGGAGCGCAGAGCATAGAAAGCCGAAAACCGTTTGCAAAGCAAGCTTTAACGGAATGTGCGGAAGCAATCGAATATTGAGCACGATCGAGAAAACAAGAAATACGGAGAATAAAAACACAACAAACATGTTGGCTAAAATCAATTCCGAGAGATAAATTTGTGTTCTTGTGTATCCTGTCGGGATTTTATTACGAATGCATTTTGAGGATTCATTACCGATTATGAACGTGATCAAAATCGAAAGCGGCATCGTTCCGAATACAAACCAAACCTCGTTCAATTCCGCAGAAGCGTATATATTCCATGAGAACAACAGGGCGAAAACAGCGGTCAATACCGTGCACACCCAAAACACCGTACTATGCGTATATCTGAAAAATCCGGAGCGAAGAAGATTATACATGCTCTCCACCTCCGATCAGTTTGATAAAATACGTTTCAAGGTTTTCGTCCTGCTCATTTGAGGAGATCAATTCACAGTCTTCTTTTGCAAGAGCTAACGCAAGGGCGGACAGAGTGGTATCGCCGTAAATAATTGCCGTGGTATCGGTTACGATTTCATACTCCAATGCCAACTCGTCAAGCACACTCGCAAGTACTTTTGTATCGCTGACTTTTACCCTCGTGCATTTGCGACAAGCAGCCTCAAGTTCAGTTGCACTGATCTCTTTTACAATGCGACCTTTTTCGATAAAGCCATAATGCGTTGCAAGCTTGGAAAGCTCACCGAGAATATGGCTTGAAATCAACACGGTAATGCAGTGCTCGTGATTGAGCTTTAAGATAAGCTCTCTGATTTCCACAATACCCTGCGGATCAAGACCGTTGATTGGCTCATCAAGAACAATGAAGTCAGGGTTCCCGATCAGCGCGATTGCAATTCCAAGTCGTTGCTTCATACCGAGCGAGAAATGACGAGCTTTCTTTTTCCCCGTATTTTCAAGTCCTACGAGCTTCAAGATTTCGGGAATGCTCTTGTAGTTGGGCAGACCAAGAACAAGTGCCTGTTGGCGGAGATTGTCTTCTGCGGTCATATCAAGATAGATAGACGGAGTTTCCACTACCGCTCCCATTCTATGCCTTGCTTTTGTTATTTCTCTACTTTTATTTGATATGCCATAAAGCATATATTCACCGCTTGTTGGCTCTTGCAATCCACAAATGACGCGGATAAGCGTGGTCTTACCCGCTCCATTTCTTCCCACAAAGCCGTAAATTGATCCTTTGGGAATGTGCATGGTTAAATCCCTCAATGCTTCAAACTTTCGATAAGTCTTCGTCAGCGCCGAGGTTGTGAGTACATATTCCATTGGTAACCTCCTCAGTATAGTAGTCGTCGAATGATCGGCGGCTTTAGTTACTCTGCCGATATTGCATCAATGATTGTAAAGAGTCGGAATAGTCAACACCTTCGAAGGGGGTAACAGAGAACCGTCCCCCTGTTACTTTTTATGTATTTATTTATGTATCTCGCAAATTTTTTGTACTAATTGAGATGTTCTGTATTCATTGAGCGTGACAGGAATTACGAATGCATCATCTATTTTAAGGTGAGCTACGTGAGCTAATCCGGAATTGGTCTTGATTTTTTCCTCGATCAGAGTGATTTTTTCAGTACACTTTGTACTATGGGTAACTGCTTCTACAGATTGTTTAATTAAATCGATGACGTAGATATGAAAAAGAGTCTCTTCTGATGAAAAGATAATATTCGTAATATAATAGTTCGAAGAAATATACTTTCCATCCTTTCTTCTTTTTGTTAGCATGCCTTTTAGTTCATAACATTGAATACTATTTTCAGAACACTCGATTTTATTGTCTTGTATGATTCTTTTTAGCGTTTGATCGATTTCGGTATCTTTGATTTTGAAAGAACGATAAACACAAATGACGATAATGCTAAGCATCAAAATAGGAAGACCTATAGGACCTCCGCCTTGTACGAACGTGGCTACGGTCAGAGAAATAACAGCTATGATTATTAAAACTATTTCTAATATCGAAAAATCTTTTTGATTAAAATACTGCTCTACGCTATTTTTGTTTTTCATTTTACCATTCCTTCCTCTCAAAAACATACCATTGCGGAGTTATACCGCCGTAAAAATAATCTCCCGATTTGTGTTGTACGAAAAGATATTCCTTGTCGTTTATTAGTTTGATTTGATATTCTTCAGCTGTCATTTCTTTATCGTTGAGCACAAAACCTTTTGTATATCGAATCATATAGTTTAAGTTTCCTGACATAGAACGAATCGTTCTCGTACATATACCGTAGTAACAGAGAACCGTCCCCTGTTACCTAACATCTCACAAAATATCTCGCTCCAACGCTCCCAAGAATCCGGTTGCGGTATAGAGAGTGTACTCTCCGAATACCTCTCCCGTATCTGCGGGACCCGGTGTCGATCCGTCAACCGATACATATATTCTCTCGGGCACGGGCAGCACGATCACAATCTTCTTGCCCTCGCCCTCCATGCGGAAATCTATGAGCGTATTCATGTGCAGCACGTTCACCCTAAACACGCGCAGCACATCCTGTCGAATGCCCTTGCCCGTGTCTGCAAACGCGATGGGTGAGCTTTTGAACACGCTTGCCACAAATTTGCAATCATACAAGCGTCCGTTGTGCTCTATCGTGAAATCAACACCCTTGTGTTGCGTAAATATTGACAAATACGGCTTTTGAATATCAGATATGGTTGCGGATTTGTTCTTACAAACCTCACGCAGCGCCGCAATAAACGTCCTGCGTTTGAGAATGGCGCGGATATAAAATATTGCAAGCGCCACCGCAATGGCAACCAGCAGCGCAATGAACAGATACAGAAATACGATCATTCCGCCGCCAAGGTTGGCAACCGTCACAATAAACGGTAAAAACCACGTAGTCGCATACGATGCGACGATATACGCCATCACCACAAAGGCAACCCCTTTGATCGTCAGGAACAGTGCGCCTCGCTCTTTTTTCTTTTTCTTATCGTCTTTTCTTGCAATGCTGTCGGAGATCCACATCTTGCCAAGCGACAGGCGCGCTACCAAGAGCAACACAAACAGCAGCACAAGTGCAAGCAAGGTCACGGGCAAATTCCCAAACTCCTCGCCCGTGAGTGCTTGACCGATGCAATCATACAAACCGAGCGGCATGATCAAGGACAAGATCGCAACCGCAGCGCAGTCAACGTAAAATTCCAAGGAGGAGAATACCGCCTTTAGCTCTGCGAGCACCCCCACACCGGTGCGTTTTTTCAGATACGCCTCCTTTTCCTCGGCAGCATGCCTGTGGAAAGCAAACACGGTGGATTCAAAGATCAAAAGCATATAGAAAACGTGCCAGAGCCCAAGCAACCAAAGCGGAAACGCTACCCCGTCCAGCATATCCATATGCTCTAACTCGCCGTTAAACACGAAGCGCGAAACGCTCGTCACAAATGCAAAAACAATAAACACGAGAACCGACCGCAGTACGGCTTTCCCGATTCGCTTGATCAATACCTTATCCATATGTTATTCCTCCGATATTCCATCAAGAATCATCAAGAAATCCGATTCATCGATTCCTTGGCAATAGATGATATATTCTTTTCCGTCGCATACGCCTACCGCCTGTCGCTCCTCTCCAAACTCTATGATGGTAAATGTTATGCGTTTCGTTTGGTACACCTGTGTGTTTTCCCATGTAGCAGGATCAATTGTTATTCGATCGTTCACACGAATGGAAATATTGTCA